>JAGPFR010000013.1 GCA_018056425.1 Lachnospiraceae bacterium | reverse complement strand
TTAACGAGATTCTTATCGCACAGTTTCTTAAGCATCGTATAAGTAGTGGATTTCTTCCAGGACAGTTTGCTCTCGCACAGCTTGACGAGCCGGCCGGATTCAACGGGAGCGTTATCCCATATGATATCCATTATCCTGTATTCGCTTTCACTCAATAACAAATCAGACATGATTACTAATTTGTCCTCCTTTCAACACAGACAGATTTTTAGACTATAGCTATAGACCAATTGAAGTCTATAACCGTAGACCAAACTTGTCAACATTTTTTTGAGGTAGTGTGCTATAATACCAAAGTAATGCCGTAAAAAGCGGAATAAATATAGAAAGAACGGTATCAGACTATGAGAACAAGGATTAAGCAATTATTCAGAAACACCGCCGAATATGCATCCAAGGATGTAGAAGTTTGTGCATGGGTTCGTACCAATCGTTCACAGGCACAGTTTGGATTTCTTAATATAAATGATGGTTCTTTCTTCGAGAATCTTCAGGTTGTATATGAGCAGGCTCTTCCCAATTTCGAAGATATTTCCAAGATCAGAGTCGGAATGAGCGTTAAGGTAATCGGTGAAGTAGTTCTTACTCCCGAAAACCAGCAGCCTTTTGAAGTTAAGGCAAAGAGCGTAGAGGTACTTGGCGACTGTCCCGAGGATTATCCCATTCAGCCCAAGCGCCATACAAGAGAGTATTTAAGAACCGTTGCACACCTTCGTCCCCGCACCAATCTTTTCTCTGCAGTATTCAGAGTAAGAAGTGTTGCTGCAATGGCTATCCACAGCTATTTTCAGGAGAGAGGATATCTGTATGTACACACTCCTCTTATTACCTGTGCGGACTGCGAAGGCTCCGATCAGATGTTTAAGATCACTACCTTGAATATGAACGATTTGCCTCTTACCGAGGACGGAAAGGTAGATTTCAATGAAGACCTCTTCGGAAAGCAGGCATTCATCACCGGTTCCGGACAGCTCCAGGGCGAGACTTTTGCAATGGCATTCGGTGATATCTACACCTTCGGACCTACTTTCAGAACAGAGAATTCCAACACACAGACTCACGCAAACGAGTTCTGGATGATCGAGCCCGAGATGGCATTCTGCGACCTTGAAGGACTCATGGATATCGAAGAGGAGATGCTTAAGTACGTTGTTAAGTATGTACTCGACAATTGCCCCGAAGAGATTGATTTCTGCGACAAGTTCGTATCAAAGGGATTAAAGGATAAGCTCAATGCTATCATCAATGCTAAGTTCACCAGAATCAAGCATCATGATGTTATCGATATCCTGAAGAAAGCGGATGTTAAGTGGGAGTTTGAGCCCGATTACGGTGAGGATATCGCTAAAGAGCATGAGAAATATATCGTGGATTATTTCAACGGACCTGTATTCGTAACCGATTGGCCCAAGGATATCAAAGCATATTACATGAAGGTTAACCCCGACAACAAGACCGTTGCTGCAGTAGACCTTCTTGTTCCCCAGGCCGGCGAGCTCATGGGCGGAAGCCAGAGAGAAGAAAATCTCGATGTTCTCATTAAGAGAATGGATGAGATGGGAGTTGATAAGGAAGGCATCGACTGGTATCTCGATACCAGAAGATACGGCGGATGCGTTCACTCAGGATTCGGAATGGGATTTGAACGTCTCATCATGTATCTGACCGGAGTAGAGAATATCCGTGACGTAATCCCTTATCCCAGAACGCCCAGATCTGCAGATTTCTAAGCTGTAGATAACTGAATACTTAAAAAACATGCACCTGCTTTGGCATAGATACCGGAGCAGGTGCAATATTTTTACAGATTTTCTTCTCCCCACTTTTTAAGTTCGAGAAGAATGGGGATGAGGCTTTTTGCTTTCTTGGAAAGACTATACTCAACACGTACGGGCATTTCATCGTATTGTTTTCTGACGACGAAGCCGTCAGCTTCAAGCTCTTTAAGAGAGGTAAAGATTATGGAATATAAGATCACAAAAGAAAACTTTGAAGACGAAGTAGTAAACAGCGAGCTTCCGGTTCTTATAGATTTTTATGTCGACTGGTGCGGCCCCTGCAAGATGATGAGCCCTGTAGTTGAAGAACTTGCCAGGGAGTATGAAGGAAAGGCAAAGATTGCCAAGGTCAATATCGATCAGGAATCTGAAATTGCAGATAAATACGATGTTATGAGCATTCCTTTTTTTGCATTCATCAAAAACGGCAAACTCGTTGATGAGCAGATCGGAGCTGTTGCCAAGGTTAAGCTTGTACAGAAACTTGATAAGTTGATCTGAGGATCATAATGCGGAAGGCGCCTTCATTACGAAGGCGCTTTTTTTATTGGGTTTTCAAATTACCGACTAATAGTCGAAAAAGTTCTTGACACGGCAATTAAACCTGTTTTATAGTAAAACCGACCGATAGTCGAAAATATATCACCCATGAGGATGAGAATATGCAGGAACTGTTAAAAGTAGAAAACTTAAGTAAGAGTGACATCTTAAAAGGTATCGGATTTTCTGTATATCAGGGAGAGATGATCGCGATAATGGGACCTTCGGGCTCGGGTAAATCCACGCTTTTATACTGTGTATCCGGGATGGACAAGACAGATGAGGGAAAAGTAACTCTCAATGAGACGGAGCTTACCTCGTTAACCGAAGAGGGGAAGTCTGAGCTGAGACTTAACAGGATGGGTTTTGTTTTCCAGCAGATGAATGTTCTTCCCGACCTTAATGTCATGGACAACATCATATTCACATCCGTCTATGCCAAGGGCAAGAAACATGAAAAAGAGATTCGCGAAAAAGCAACCGGACTTCTCAAAGAATTTGGAATAGATGACATCACAGATCATATGACTAACGAAGTATCCGGAGGTCAGCTTCAAAGAGCGTGCATCTTGCGAAGCATGATGATGGATCCCGAGATACTATTTGCAGACGAACCGACCGGCGCACTTAATCAAAGAGCGGCGGGAACGGTCATCGATTCATTCCTTAAGATCAACAAAAGTGGTGTGACGATCCTGATGGTTACACATGACAGCAAAGTGGCTCTTAAATGTGACAGAGTTTTATATATCCTGGACGGTGAACTTAAGGGGGAGCTTGAACTTGGTAAGTACGATCCGTCCCGGGAAGACGAGCGTCAGCAGCGCATAAATACCTGGCTCAATTCCTTCGGATGGTAACGGAGAAAAAATATGTACATGAAGATGTTCAAAAACTACATAAGGAAGAACAAGCTGGTATCAGCCGCTACATGTACCTTCATGGCAATTTCCGCAGCATTCATCGGGCTTACTGTCTTGTTATCCGTAAGCTTACTTGGTTCCATAGATAATCTGATGACTGAAGCAAAGACCTGTGATTTCCTGCAGATGCATTCGGGGGAGATTGATGAGACGCAGCTCAGAGAGTTTGCGGATTCGAGAGACGATGTTGAAGACATGCTGATAGCAAACTTCCTGAATATCGAAAACAGCAGAATCACATTAAACGGCATATCACTTGCGGACAGTACTCAGGACAACGGACTATGCATTCAAAATGAAAACTTCGATCATCTGCTGGGAACGGACAACGAGATCCTGCACGCGTCAGAAGGAACGGTATATGTACCTGTCTGTTATAAGAGTGAATATGATCTTGAACCGGGACAGGAAATGCGGATCGGAGATTTGTCTCTTACCATCGCAGGTTTCCTGAGGGATTCACAGATGAATTCGATGATGGCTTCGTCGAAAAGATTTCTTGTAAGCAGTGAAGACTACCGAAAATTAGAAAGCATCGGAAGACAGGAGTACTTAATAGAATTTCTGATAAAAGACGGATTCGATATTGATGCATTTGCAACGGCTTACGCGGATGCGGGACTTCCTGCAAACGGGCCGACTATCACATCATCTCTTATCAAAATGATGAATGCTCTTTCCGACGGCATGATGATCCTTATCATTTTTCTGGCAGGAATAGTGGTTCTTGTAATCTCTCTAATCTGTATCCGTTACATCGTACTTACCGGAATGGAGAAGGATAAGAAATCCGCAGGCATGCTTAAAGCTCTTGGTCTCAGCGGTAAAAACATAAGAAAGATTTTCATCTCCAAATATGTAATCCTGTCACTATCGGGAGGAATCATCGGAGCACTTGCCACACTGGTAATTTCTAAACCTCTCGGAATGCAGATGCGTGAATTGTACGGGGCTTCTGGTGATAATGCGGGAACATTTGAGGCATCACTTATTGGAATACTCGTAACGGAATCGATAATTCTCTTGTCGATAAGAAAGCATCTTAAGAAGAATGATCTGCTTTCTGCGGTAGAGGTAATCAGTGACAGAAGCAGAAACACTAAACGCAGAAAAGACAGCTTAATATGGATCACTGCGGTAGCTGCAGCTGCAGTCTTCCTGATTCTTGTCCCAGTAAATTTCTCCACAACGATATCCTCGGAGAGATTCGTAAGTTACATGGGCGTAGGACAGAGTCATGTAAGAATGGATGTGCGTCAAGGCGATGACATCGCAGAAATATCGAATGCACTTGAAAAACAGTTAAGCAGAGAACTGACTGTGGGCAAGTATGTTCTTATGCAGACAAAAAGCTTTAGGGCTACTCTTCCGGGAAATCAAATGGTAAATCTTACAACCGAAATAGGAGACCACACCATCTTCCCTCTTAACTATCTCGAAGGAGACTGTCCGAAGGCAGAAGGGGAGATTGCACTATCGAAACTAAATTCCGAAGAACTTGGATGCAATGTCGGGGATACGATTGTCCTTCACAGAAGTTCCGGTGATGTTACATATACCGTATGCGGAATATATTCCGATATAACAAACGGTGGAAAGACTGCGAAGATATACGGAGACTCGGAATTTGATAAAGACGTTCCTATAATGTGGAGCATCATATATGTATCTCTGAATGATCCTAACGGAATTGAAAGCTTCATAAAAGGATATCAGGAATTCTGTGAAGAATACGGAAGCTCTGTAAAGATCACGGACATCGCGGGATATATGGACGGTCTGTACGGCCGGACGATCAAGAGTATCGGTTACGCAGCTGCTTTATCTTTTGCAGTATCATGTATTATTATTTTCATTGTGGTCGTTCTGTTCATAAGACTCATGATCTGGCAGGAAAAGAGTGAAATATCCCTGAAGAAAGCACTGGGAATAAAAGTGTCGTACATAAGGAACGAATATGCCAAAAGATCATTTATCTATATTGCAGCCGGTTGCGTGCTCGGAATAATCCTTGGAGTATTCGCGGGAGAAAAGATTGCAGGTATGATGCTCGGAACACTCGGGGCTTCGGGATTTAAATTCATTATCAATCCGGTGATCGCATATATACTTGTGCCGGGTATTGCATTTGCCATCGGTTTGATGGCTGTCAGAGCCGGAAGCAGCGAAGTAAGATCTATAGAACTTAGGATGTGAGGGAATTCGGAAAGGGAATCGCAATGAAAAAAGGTGAACAGAGAAAACAGGAACTTCTGAAGATCGCATACGATCTGTTTTTATCCGAAGGATATGAGAATACAAGCGTCGATACGATCATAGAGAAAGCGGGTATTGCGAAGGGTACATACTATTACTACTTCGAGAGTAAGGAAGAAATGCTTGAAGAAGTATGCATGATGATGATTGACGGTGAGACGGAGAAAGCGATGCAGATCGTTAACGCGGATATTCCGATCCCCCAGAAGATCATCGGAATTATTTCTTCGTTCCGCCCCGAGCAGAAGGAAAAGACCATAACCGATACTCTGAACAGTTCTGAAAACATCCTGATGCATGACAAAGTAAATAAAAGGATCATTGAGGTTGTTGCTCCCATACTTACAAAAGTTGCGGAGCAGGGTATCGAAGAGGGGGTTCTTAGCTGTGATAATGTTTATGAGAGAGTGCGTATGTTGCTGATTGTCAGCAATACTTTGTTTGACGATTACAAAGTTACGGAAAGAGATGTTGACGTTTTCATAGATATGATTGAAAAACTTCTCGGAGCAAAACCGGGAACGATGGATATTATCAAACAGCTTATTAACGGAAAATAATATGAATAAGAATAGTAATTTCGGAAAATTTCTCCTCCTATGGACAGGTGAATTGATATCCTCCATAGGCGGAGGACTTACCGCATTCGGACTCGGAGTATATATATTTAATCAGACTGGAAGCGCGGCCAATATGGCAATCGTTACTCTTCTCGGATTTCTCCCGACTCTTGTACTCTCAGTACCTGCCGGGGTTTTGGCGGACAGATACGACAGACGTCTTCTTATGATGATTGGTGACGGATGCTCCGCACTGGGGATTATCTATATCCTTGTGTGCATGGCGACCGGCGGCGCACAGCTTTGGCAGATCTGTCTGGGGGTATCCGTAAATGCAATCTTCTCAGCTCTATTGGAGCCGTCATTCAGGGCAACCATCACTGAACTATTAACAAAGGAAGAGTATTCCAAAGCAAGCGGTCTCGTATCCCTTGCCGGAAGTGCAAGATATCTTTTCTCACCTGTTATCGCGGGATTTCTGCTTACGGTAAGCGATGTAAAACTGCTGCTTTTTATCGACATGTGTACATTCTTTCTGACGGTTATGAGTGTTGCGGTTGTAAGGCACGGAATCGGAAATACTGTGGTTGAGAAAAAAGAATCATTTGCGGAAAGCTTTAAAGGCGGATGGGTGGCGATTACCGCAAAGCCGGGAATATTTATGATCATGGTTGTATCTGCAGGTATTACTCTGTTTATGGGAGTGTTTCAGATTCTTGCGGAGCCCCTTATTCTTTCTTTTGCGGATTCAAAGACACTTGGAATCTCCGAGACAATCTGTGCATGCGGAATGCTTGTAAGCAGCATAGTGCTGGGCATAAAGGGAATCAGAAATCATTTCGTAAAAGCTCTCGGAATATCCCTTATGTCAGCAGGGGCATTCATGTTCGGATTCGGATGCTTTGAAAACATTATTGTAATATGCTGTTTCGGATTTATGTTCTTCGCAGCACTTCCGATTGCAAACAACTGCCTGGATTATCTTACCAGAACCAATATTCCCGAAGAGACGCAGGGACGTGCATGGGGACTTATAGGCTTTATCTCCCAGATGGGATATGTGGTTGCGTATGCGGTTTCGGGATTTGCGGCTGATGCGATTGGTAATGCCACCGGACTGGGAGTCGGAAGAGGCTCGGCAATTACGGTTCAGATTGCGGGAATATGTCTTGTAGCAACATCCGCATTGATACTTGTGATCAAAAGTATACGCGAGTTGGAAACCTGAATGTAAAGTTCAGATGCTTTATGAAATGGCATTTTATCATTTACTATTGGCAATCGTAAATTGCATAGAAAAATTGTATCTACGTCACTACGGATCCAAACATTAAAAAAAGCGGAGGAGCAGTTGCTCCTCCGCTTTTTTTAATGTTTGGATCCGTTATACCGTTTCGAATTTCTGAGCGCTTGTGTTGAGCTGCTGGGTAACGTCGTTGTTTTGATCCATTGCTTCGTTGATGCCCTGGATCTCTCCGACGATCTCAGTAGCAGCTGTAGCTGACATGTTGATCGCAGTTGAGCTCTCCTGTACGGAAGTGGAGATTGCGGATATACGGTCAGACATTTCATCCATTACGGAATTCAGGTTGTCTGCCTTGTCGGCAAATTCCATCAGCATCTGATCGATCAATTCAGCAGTAGCTTCGTATTTTGTTCCGGTTTCTACGAAGGCATCGTAATCGGACAGTACGTTTTCATTGATGAACTTGATGACAAGATTAGCATTGTCTGCAAGATCCTTAACAGCTGTAGTAACACGGGTAGAGATCTGCTGGATATTTCCTGCAGTGTCTCTGGAGCTGTCTGCAAGTGTGCTGATCTCGGTAGCAACAACCGAGAATCCGCGTCCTGCTTCTCCGGCACGGGCTGCTTCGATGGAAGCGTTAAGTGCAAGAAGGTTTGTCTTGCTTGCGATATCAAGGATCTCATTGGTGAGTTCATTGATCTGGTTAACCTGTTCGGATTCTTTGACGGAAGCTTCCAATACTTTGGACAGCTCTTCCATTTTTGCACCGGTGCTTTCTTTCTTAACGGTAGCTTCCTTCTTGATGGCATCAGCTGCGTTTTTGATCTCGTTTGCTTTCTGGGTTCCGGAAGATACTTCACTGTTGATCTCGCCGGTTGCCTCACGTACAATGTCGAGCTGATCTGTGAGTTCAGAGGCTGCCGAAGCGACGCTGTCCATTGATGCGGCTAATTCTTCCATTGCTGCGGAAGTATTTGTTACGTTGTCCGATGCACTTCTGATCCTTTCGATCATGCTTTCGGAGGAAGCAGTAAGGACGGATGTTCCGGATTTAACATCTTTGATGACACCCTGAAGCGTAGAGATAAACTGATTGATACCGAATGAAATGATTGAAAGTTCGGTCTTTGTATTGGTGTGTATACGGGCAGTCAGGTCACCCTTGCCTGCATTGATATCGCTGACAATGGTATCGAGCTCTGAAGAGATTCCTGAAATGGTTTTGTTAACACGGAAATAGGTAAGGACGAAGCTTGCTAATATGAGTACCACAACAATCGCCATGACCACATTACCTTTCATGGAGGTAGATGTAATATAAGAATCCATGTAAGCGTTAAAGCCTGCGTTTAACTGATCTATTCCGTCGTAAATGGATGCGATTGCTTCTTTGGCATAACCAAGATTTGTTCCATAATCTGAAGAAACGTAGGTGATCGCACCCGGAAGATCTCCGGCTATTACGCATGCTTTCAGGTTTTCGGCGGTTTCAATAAATGCGGTTATGGAAGAACGTAAATTTGCAACACGCTCTTCGCCGTCGGCTAGGTTACCGATCAGGAGACTGGTGTCCATAAAGTCAAGCTGTTCATTCATTTCTGCGATAGTGGCATCCATGTCGGCAAATTCAGCCGCGGTTATTACAGTGCCGCCTTCAAGCTGCCCCAGGTTTTTGTTGATCTCTGCAGAAATCTGAACTATATCCTTTTCTAAAGCTGCGGTTGCGTTTGCACACAGTAAGACATTCTCACTGGCAAGCAGGGCCTGGTCTTTTACGCTTTTGATGGCTGAAGTGTTGATCACCGAATAAATGATAAACGCGATCAGTATCAGCGAATAAACGGCCATATTTTGGAAAATGATGGATTGAAAGAAATTACTCTTTTGTGAATTGCTCATACAAAGAACCCTCCTAAAAATGAATTAATATCCGTCCGAGACGGATTCTTAGTGAAATATCATCGAATTAGGAACTGTGGAACTAAAAAACTTTGTACAATAATGCAATAGCACGAACTGAAAATATGAATAGAACATATAGGAAAGGTAAGAAAATAAAAACTTTCTGACCATTATATTTTACCAATTTATACGTATTTTGCAAGAAATAGCTTATATATATTCTGTTTTGCTGCAATTTCGGAAGAAATTTATGGTTGACAGTTTATTACCCGGCGAGTATATTATGCACTAATAACCTGAAAGGAATTATCTCATGAAGAACTCACTTTGCATGCTTGATATGCTTAACGTTAAGCCCGCGGATTTATCCACCGGGTCAGTTAGTGTATGCGAGATGAGGTCAGGTTATAACCGGAATTCGTAAACAGTGAATTCATATAACTCAAATCACCAAGACCTTATCAAGCAAATGTTTGATAAGGTCTTTTGTTATACGGAGGCAGCGATATGATCATTAAAAATGAAATCCCCATACTTGAATACGATGACTGTTCACCGGAAGTAATTTCTCCGGAATATGAACTTAAGGGCATTCAGCTTCCGGAAAAATGCCTGTTCACATTTTTAGGTGATGTTGTCGATGATTATGCAGCAGAAAAAAATGCTGAAGTCGTTAAGGAACTGATCACGGTTTCTCATAATGTCAGGATATATATACTGCATGAAGAAAAAGAAGACATTTGTCTGGTACAGTCTCTGATCGGTGCACCTGCCGCAGCGTCGATTATTGATTCTTTGATCGCAGCAGGGTGTAAGAAGATCATAGCGGTAGGATCGTGCGGGGTACTTGCGGATATTCCCGAAGATGCATTCCTTGTTCCGGTAAAAGCTTTTCGCGGAGAGGGAACGTCTTACCTGTATCTGCCTGCATCCAGATATATAGAACTGGATCCTGAGCCGATTGCCGTAATTGAGAGCACATTTAAGGAATACGATCTTCCTTTCGTTACGGTAACAACCTGGACAACGGACGGGTTCTTCAGGGAAACGAAGGATATGGTAAAGTACCGTTTGGAGGAAGGATGCTCGGTAGTTGAGATGGAGTGTTCCGCATTGGCGGCATGCTGCAGGAAGAGAGGCGCAAGCTTTGGGCAGTTTTTGTTTACCGCGGATTCTTTGGCAAATGTACATGAGTATGATGCAAGGGGATTCGGAAAAGGGTCCCATGGAAAGGCACTGCTTTTGGGGCTGGATATACTCAGGAGGTTTTAATATGGAGCGCAGAATTGAAACGGAAAGACTTATTTTAAGGACAATCACGATTGATGATGCCGAGGCAATCTTTAAGTGGGCGAGCGATCCTGACGTGAATAAATATATGATCTATCCTCTTCATAAGGATGTGAATGTAACAAGAGAATGGCTCAAAACTCGTGACCCTGAGGGCAAGGATGAATTTGATCTCGGTTTTGTTTTGAAGGAAACGGGTGAATTGATAGGCCAGGGTGGTCTCTTTTACAAGGAAGAGATGGATGCGTGGATCGTCGGATATAACCTGAGAAAAGAATACTGGGGCAGAGGGCTTGTTCCCGAGGCGATTACAGCAATCATCGATACCGTTCAGAGGGAAAGAGGCATTCACACTCTGATAGGTGACTTTGCCAAAGAAAACAAAAAGAGCGGACGCGTAATGGAAAAGCTGGGCATGACTTATTGGAAGGACGGTCAGTATACCAAAACCGACGGAAGCGCAACCTTTGAAGCGTACTTCTACAAAAAGGAATTTGATTGAGGATAAAGGACCGGTCCTTCGGGGCCGGTCTTTTAATATGTAAGAATATGACTTTTGTCATATTGAAATTGTATCTTTTTTCACTACAAGGTATTTACACGAATTGATAATCTGTATATGCAAGCAAGACCACGACACAGAAACGGAGAAATGAAATGGAAACGATCTTAAAGACTGTCGATCTGACCAAAAGATACGATAACAGAACTGTAGTGGATAACCTGAATCTGGAGATTAAAAAGGGTGAAGTATTCGGTCTGCTCGGTCCCAACGGCGCAGGCAAGAGTACCACCATGAATATGATCTGTAACCTGATCAAGCCGGATTTCGGGAGCGTGGAATTCATGGGTAAGGATTTCAGGAAGAATAAAAGAGAACTGAGCGGCAAGCTCGGATATATTCCACAGCACCTTGCAATTCACGGAAATCTCAAGGCTTGGGAGAATGTGGAACTCTTTACATCTCTTTACGGAATAAAGGGCTCTGAGTTAAAGAAAAGGATTGATGAGTCCCTTGAATATGTAGGGCTTTCCGAAAGACGTAATGATTACGCCAAGACTTTCTCGGGCGGTATGAAAAGAAGACTCAACATTGCCTGTGCGATCGGACATCATCCCGAACTTATCATATTCGATGAGCCCACAGTGGGTATAGATCCCCAGTCCAGAAACTTTATCCTGGAGAAGATAAGGGAGTCCAATAAAAACGGTGCAACAGTCATCTATACGAGCCATTACATGGAAGAGGTTGAGGCCATCTGCACCAGGATTGCCATCATGGATAACGGAAAAGTCATCGCAAGCGGAACGAGTGAGGAACTTAAGAAACTGGTATCCGACGATGTCAATTCGATCACATTGGAGGAAGTATTCCTTACTCTTACCGGAAAGAAACTGAGGGACATGTAATGATCAGATATTTGATAAAGAACAATTTCAAGATCATGTTCAGAAACGGGGTTAATCTCATTATCTATATAATCGGTCCCGTCATTGTATCGGCTGTACTTGCCAGTGCGTTCTCGGCAATTTTTGAAAGCTACGAGGGAGCATCCGAATTTAAAGCGGGATACAGTATAGAGGAAGACAGTAATCTGTATCCGTATATCGATACGCTCAAAGATATCGGTGAAGAAAACGGAGTTTACTTCGTAGAATACGAACCCGGAACCGCTGAAGAAAGTGTTCGCGGGTACGATCTTCGCGGATTTGTGGAATTCGGACCGGATTCATATACGGTTTATAAATCAAACGATTACCAAACGGAAGGTGCGGTCCTTGAGCACCTTATGAACACCTTCTTTACAGCCATGATCAGCGGGGACATCAAAAATACTGAGATCAGGATTGAACATCCGGACTATGCTCCGGCAATCGATTCAACCGATTATTACGGAATCATCTACATAGTTTATTTCGGATGGCTGGCAATCGTATGTGCTGCGGGACTTTTATCCAATGAACGTAAGCATAATATTCCGGAGAGATTACAGGTTTCAAACCTGTCTGCTTTTCAGATCTATATGTCGAGGCTGGTACCGCTTGTCTGCAGCGTCGGATTATCCCTTGGAATAGCTGCGGTATGCAACTCGTTACTGCTCGGCGTGCATTGGGGAAATATAATTCTTTCCTCGGTGATAGTTCTGGCACTTATTGTAGCTGCTTCCTCCTTCGGACTTATGTTGTATGAATTTACAAACAGTACCGTAGCAGCAATATTCATAGCCTTTGCGCTTATCTGGACAATGGGATTTATCGGCGGAACTTTTGAGTCCTATATTATGTCTTCAATGCCTGAATGGTTAAAGCATCTTATGCCCATTTATCACTCCAACAGGGCGTTGGTTGAACTTTCAAGTATGGGAAAGAGTGACTACGTGATAAGTGCGATAACAATTCCCTGTGCGATAACAGCCGTATGCTCTGCCATGTCTGTCGGAGTTGCGGGTTTAAGGAGGAGAGTAAGATAATGACCAGCATAATAAAATCAACTCTGAAATTATTGTTCAGAAACATTATCTTCTGGATATTCCTGATCATTATGCCTGTATTATCCATGCTCATGCTCAGACTGCAGGCAGAAAACTTCGGATTGCGCGATGTGTCCGAACGAGAAGAGATTATTGAAATTAATGAAGCCGATGAAAGGGTCGGATATTTCGGCGGAGGCGGTAAGTATGTGATCAAGGTTTATGATGCATCCTGCAGCGAACTGTCCGAGTATATGCTCGAATGCCTGGCTGAGAGCGGTATGATCACTGTCGTTAGAGTAAAGACTCCGGATATCACGGAAGCAGAAGTTACGGATCATGTAAACTTTGACGGATACAATGATTTCGTGGGATCAGATCTTTACCTTAACAAAGATTTTGATAAATATGTCTTAAACGGTGATGCGGATAAAGCTCTTACAGTATATATCCTTTCGGATGATGAGAGATTTGAACTTCTCGAAAATGAAATCAGGATGTTCATGGGACAGGTTTCCAATGCTCTTTTCATGGGAAGTGAAGATGAGATTATTAACAATCTCGATACCCTGCGTGATTTCCTTCCGGCAAAAGAAACCGTACTTTTAGACGGAACAGCCGGCAGAGCTCTCACCGATAAACAGTTGGATCAGAAAGCACTTATGGGTTACGCATTTGCGTTCCTGACTCTCGGATTTGTATTCGGCGGAGTGCTGATAGCTTATTCGGTCATCCGTGAAAGAAAGGATATGGTTCTTACCAGAGTTAAGCTGTCTCTCCTTACGGATGCACAGTATTTTGCTGCCAAGTTCATATGCGGAGGTATCGTATCTTTTCTGTTTGCGATAGTGACAAGCGTGATTACACTCTCGATAGATGCGGACAAACTGGGTATGAGCCGCGTAGGATTTTTCAGTATGATATTCCTGCTTGGATTGATATTCTGCTCACTCAGTCTTATGATCGGAATCCTGTTTGATGATGTAATGAGTGCAACGGTATCTGCGTTTATCCTGTGGACACTTTCATCACTTTTGTCCGGATTATATTTCTCACTTGATGCAGCCGGCGATGCCATCAAAACCATGTCCTATCTCATGCCTTCGAAATGGTTTCTTGATGCTACGGAAATGATGATGCTTGGGGACAATAAGGTGTATTTTATGATATTATGTGTAACGGCAGCATATCTTATTGTCACTTTGGGCTTGGGCAGTATCGGGATCAAGATCAGGAATCATGAGTGAGAATATAAGAGATAAAAATTTCTTATTGATAAAACTGACACTTCTTATAGTATTCAGCGTATACGGAATAATGAATGCAGTTAACGAGACAGGGGTATCCGTCAAGATACTCCTTCTCGTTTCGTTATATATAGGATGCCTTGCGGCAAAAGAATTCATGAAGGGAAGCGGGAAGATGGCGTGTCTTGCTCTTTCATGCATCATAGCCTTATTGCTCATATATATGGGAGGAAGATATTTCGTTCCTTTCGGATTCTTAAGTGCGTATGAGCTGCTTTCTCTTTTTCCGGATATTGATTATAAGTTTTATTTTGTCCCGCTGATCGGGACGCTTATAGATACACCGATAGGATTCCTTACGCTGTTTGTTATAGTGTTCATGATGGCTACGCTATACATTCAGCAGAACTATGTAATAAAGGAACTGATCAAACGTACCAGAAGTGATCTTGAGACTGAGCAGAACCTAAAGAAGGAAATGCAGTATCAGGAATACAGTGCAAAGGCTGAGCTCAATAAGAGCATGCTCAATGCACAGAATAAGATTCTCGAGGACAGAGCGGAATTGTCACAGACTCTCCATGACAGGCTGGGTCATAATATCAACGGATCGATATATCAGCTTGAGGGAGTAAAGGTTCTGATGGATAAGGATCCAGATAAGGCCGTAGCGATGGTACAGGCTGTTATCGATCAGCTCAGAACCGGGATGGATGAGATACGCGCGATACTTCGCAAGGAACGTCCCGAGAAGAGAAAGATCGCAATGCTTCATCTGTATGAACTGTGCGAAGACTGTAACAATAAGGGTGTTGAAGCTAATCTGACTACGGAAGGCGATACTTCACAGGTTCCCGATAATCTGTGGGAGGTGATATTGGATAATGCATATGAAGCGGTGTCCAACTCGATGAAGTATGCAAAGTGCAAGCATATTAATATCGTCATAGTAGTGATGAATAAGATGGTCAGATGTTCTATAGAAGATGACGGGATCGGATGTGCCAAGATAGAAGACGGCATGGGAATATCCGGAATGCGTCAGAGAGCAAGAAGTGTTAACGGCATGATAAGCTTTGAAACGGAAGCGGGATTCAAAGTGATGATGCTTCTTCCGATAGGTGAGTAAACGGAGCGGATATGGAAAAGATCAAGGTGATAATTGCAGATGACAGCGACTTTGTCAGAGACGGAATGAAGATAATTCTTGATGTCGACGATGAGTTTGAAGTTCTCGGGACTGCGGGAACAGGTAAGGAAGCGATTGAACTTGCAAGGAAGTCGGCACCGGATATTTTCCTCATGGATATACAGATGCCTGAGATGGATGGGATTGAGGCAACCAAGATCATCGTGGAAGAAGGACTCGGAAAGGTTCTCATCCTTACAACATTCGATGACGATGAACTTGTAAGAAAAGCTCTTAAGAACGGAGCAAAAGGATATCTTATCAAGAATCACACCCCTGAGCATCTTAAGCAGATGATCAAGTCGGTTTACAACGGACTCGGTGTAATGGAAGAGAATGTACTTGAGTCTCTTGCATCAAACGCTGCAGACTCCGAAGGAAGGGCGGATGGTGCATCTGCCGGCTTTGACGGCTCCGATTATTCGCCCCGCGAACTTGAGATCATAAAGGCTGTTGCGGACGGCCTTTCCAATAAAGAGATAGCTGAAAGACTGTTCATATCCGAAGGCACTGTTAAGAACTATATTTCAAATATACTGAATAAAGAAGGGCTGACCCATAGGACAGCCCTTGCGGTGTATTATCTTACAGGCAGAAAATAGATCAGCAGTAATAAACATCATCACCGATTTCAAATGAATCAAGCGGAGTGCCTTCATCCAGACTTTCAACTCCGACATAGTACATATCCTCATCGGTAACGAATTCTGCGAAGGTATCGTAATCTTCACTCATGAGATCTTCAACTGCGGCATCATAATCATCTTCACTGTCATATGCGGAGTGGACTACTACCATTCCGATTCTTGCTTTGGTCAGGGAGACAGCTTCGCCGTCTTCATCTTTGGCAATTACGCTTGCATCTGCGTCTTCCTCAAATTTTTCAACCCAGAGATAAAAGTCATCGTAATCCGATACAAAACCGTTTGTAAGTGTTATTTCCATAAATAGTGTACTCCCCATAGGTAAACCGGTTGGTAGCTTCTCTTGCATAATATTACATAACCGGATCGTTTTACAACATAAAACTAAGAGACCGCTTCCGGTTTCGGAAGCGGTCTTTATATCCTCTGATCGAGACTTAAGCCTTATTACTTAAAGAACTTCATATCCTCGTTAAGCTGTTCGGCAATGGTCTTGAGATCATTTGCAGAGCTTGCAAGGGTGGTGACTGTAGCGGAGAGTTCTTCCATAATGTTGAATATATCGAATAATTTGCTATTATATAAAGGTAAAAAGAAAGAATCGGAGGTTCCGAAATGTCAGATACGATTACACTTACAATTGGAAAACAAAAAAACATCGCCCTGATTGCTCATGACGGGAAAAAGCCTGAGCTGATCCAGTGGTGTAAAGATAATGCCGAGACATTAAAGAAGCATTTTCTGTGCGGAACCGGAACAACAGCCCGTATGATCACGGATGCTACCAATCTTCCGGTAAGAGGTTATAATTCGGGTCCTCTTGGCGGTGACCAGCAGATCGGAGCAAAGATCGTAGAGGGTAAGATCGACTTTGTTATCTTTTTTTCGGATCCCCTTACCGCAGCTCCTCACGATCCCGATGTTAAGGCACTCATGAGAATTGCCCAGGTTTATGACATTCCCTTTGCCAATAACAAGGCAACTGCCGATTTCCTGATTCATTCTTCATTTATGGATGAAGAGTACGATCACGATGTTATAAATTTTAAGCAAAATATCGCAAACAGAGCACAAACGCTTCTTTGATGTGATATAATGCATTCAATCGAATAATTAATCTTCAGGGCAGGGTGTGATTCCCTACCGGCGGTAAAGCCCGCGAGCCGTAAGGCATGATCCGGTGAGATTCCGGGGCCGACAGTATAGTCTGGATGAAAGAAGATGTATTGCTGTTTGCATTTCTGCCCCGGGTATATTATGCCCGGGGTTTTATTTTCCCGAAGGGGAAAATATGCAGTGGCGTCATTAAAGTCCTGAAGTATAGCTTCAGGACTTTTTTATTGGAGGAATTTATGAATGATGAATATTACATGAGGCTGGCGCTGGAGCTTGCGGTGCGCGGAAGGGGATATACGAATCCAAACCCGATGGTCGGTGCGGTGATAGTTAAGAACGGCAGGATCATCGGTGAAGGTTATCACGAAAAATACGGCCATCTCCATGCGGAAAGGAATGCGCTGGGAAACTGCACGGAAAAACCTGACGGTGCGACTATCTATGTGACATTAGAGCCCTGCTGTCATCACGGGAAAACACCGCCCTGCACGGATCTGATGAGGATTCTCGGTGAAAAAGGGATCGACAGCATCTTACTTGAAGGAGGGTCACAGCTTAACTTCAGCGCGATCGAGGCGCAGATCGTTGACGAGGTTCATACATACATTGCTCCTAAGATCTTCGGTGGTGATGCAAAAACTCCGGTAGGCGGTGATGGTATCGGAAGAATCGAAGATGCAGTTATCCTCGATCCGGTTAAGATCACGAAACTCGGTGATGACATTTTAGTGGAAAGTGAGGTGAAGTACGGTGTTCACAGGGATAGTTGAAGAACTCGGCACGGTAAAAAGTCTTCGCAGAAACAGCCGCGAAAGCAGGCTTGTCATAAGGGCAGGGAAGATTCTGGAAGACGTACATATCGGAGATTCGATCGCGGTTAACGGTGTGTGTCTTACGGTTGTTTTATTTTCCGAAGGTGAGTTTACGGTCGATGTGATGAATGAGACTTTTATGAGATCGAGTCTGGGAAATCTGCGGATCGGTGACGAAGTCAATCTGGAGAGAGCGATGGCTGTTGGCAGCAGATTCGGAGGTCACATCGTAAGCGGTCATATCGACGGAACGGCTAAGATCAAAGCGTGTTTCGATGACGGAAATGCGAAGTGGTATGAGATCTTAGCAGGTCCGGAACTTCTGGATGGGATCGTAATGAAGGGATCGGTTGCGATAGACGGTATCAGTCTTACGGTGGCCAAGGTCAGTTCGCAGAGCTTTTCGGTTTCGATCATTCCGCATACTCTGGATGCTACGGTTCTACGTAACAAAAGGCCGGGTGATGTGGTGAACATAGAGACCGATGTAATAGGGAAATACATTAAGAAGTTTGTAAGTGACAGGAAGGAAAGTGTGTATGACAGGATCTGTAAAGGAAGCTATTGAAGAACTTAAAAAAGGAAAACTGATCCTCGTTACCGATGATGAGGATCGTGAAAATGAAGGTGATCTTATCTGCGCGGCAGAGTTTGCAACTACGGAGAACGTAAACTTCATGGCATACCGACAGCGCTTGTATATGTACATGGTTTTTATCTGATCAGGCATGACAGACTCGGAAAGTATGTCAGAATAGTTTATTTGTGGCTCACACTTTATATGAGCGTGACAACAATGTTCCTTGGGAATAAATTCGGATTTCATCTGTATACCATGTCGATGATACCGATACTGTTTACTACAGAGTACCTGGCATATAAAGTCAGGTACAGAAAGATCGAAACCACATTTTATGCAATACTTGTTGTTGCAATGTATATGATCAGCACGATTCATGCCGCCTATATCGGGCCGGTATATGATATTGATCCTGTTTATGCCGGATTCTTCTGGTTCTCCAATTCATTGATCGTTATCGGGCTTCTGACATATTATGCAAGACTTCTTATACGTCAGATAATCGAAAGCGATAAGAAGCAGACGGAACGAGCCAACACAGATTTCCTCACCCATCTGTACAACAGGCACTACATGATGAAGAGACTGAATGAGGCATATGATGACGACAAGGATCATTACATCGCGATGATAGATGTAGATGATTTCAAGAAGATCAATGACGTATACGGACATATTGCGGGTGATGAGGTCCTTAAAAAGATAGCGGAAGCGATGAATGATGTCTGCAGAGATTGTAAGGTGTCCAGATGGGGCGGCGAAGAATTCCTGATCCTGACAGATGATGGGACGGAAACCATCGAAAAACTCCGCAAGACGGTTGAGGATATCAGGCTTGAGTATGAAGGCCGGGAGATCAAGGTAACGATTACCGCAGGTGTTGAGGAAAAGGATAAATCCGTTGCATTGAATAAATGGATCGTAGCTGCGGATGAGAAGCTTTATATAGGAAAACAAAACGGCAAGAATACTGTCGTAGCATAAGAAAACGCAGACTGCACTAAAGCGGTCTGCGTTTTAAGTTGCATATCATATATTACTTCCCAGCCAGATTCTGGCAATGAGGTCTATGAAGAATAAAACAGTTATGATAATGAAGCCTATGTTGTGAGGCTTTGAATCCCTGAACTTGTTTTGGAGCTTCTTGATGCCCGGATGGATCAGGCACAGTGCAACCCAGATGAGGAGCCCGAACATGAGCGAGGGAACAAGTGCGATCCTGCCGTCGAAGTTCAGAAATTCCGCGTGATAATCCCACATGGGATCCATGCCGGCGGCTTCGATGATGTAACTTGCTATCAGTTCCGCGGTTGCGGCAACAACAGCACCGACTATAAATACGAGTATCGGCTTTTTAACTCTCAGTAGTTTGAATATTCCGAGTATGATGAAGAAACCGATTCCGTATATCGGAAGCCAGGGGCCGAAGAGGAATCCTCTGTTTATGAATCCCCTGCGGTGATATATCAGACAGCACCAGATGGATTCATACACCCAGCCAAAGAAGCAGTAGGTAAGGAAGAATTCCATGTTGTCTCTGAATAAGTTCCAAAGTTTTGATTTCTTAGATGAGTCCATAATGGTTTCCTTTTCAAATGAGCTCTTTATAGGTCAGGCAAAATTATACCATAGATTGTGACAGAGGGTCCGACCCTCTGTCACAAAAGGAGAACCCGTGGGATCAATTGCAGATACCACGGGCTTTACAATGAAGAAGATTATTTATTTTTCTTATAAAGAAGCTCAAGGCCTCTGATCAATATGTCCGGTTCGAGGTTGAAGTTCCTCTTGCAATAAGGTGCAACAAGAGGACTCACACCACCTGTTAAAACTGCTGTGACGGGCATTCCGAGTTCTTCCTCAACTCTGTCTATTATTCCGTCGAGCATCGCAGCACATCCGATAAGCGCGCCGGAGCGCATACAGTCCACGGTGTTTGTTCCGAGAACTTTCGCTTTACCTGTAAGGTCAATGTTGGGAAGCTGAGCCGCCATTGACGAAAGTGCATTGACAGAAACCCACATTCCGGGAATGATCATCCCTCCGCGGTAGCTTCCGTTTTCATCGATTACGGACATTGTTGTCGCCGTGCCCATGTCGACTATTGCTATGGGGAGCTTATACTTAGCACGGGCCGCAACGGCACCGACAATAAGGTCACTTCCAACGGCACCCGGATTATCGGTACGGATGTCGAGTCCTGTTTTTAATCCGGGACCGACTACCATGATATCGTAGCCCGTAAGCTTCTTAACTGCTTTGGGAAGTACGGTCTGAAGATATGGAACAACGGATGAGATAATTCCGCCTTCGATATCTTTAACCTCTACATGATTCATATCAAGTATGCCTTTGATATCCAGTGCATACTGATCCTCTGTTTTGTTTTTATCACTGGCAAGTCTTGCCGAGAATACTTCATTGCCGTCCTCGACGCCTCCGAGAACAATGTTTGTATTACCTACATCTATAGCCAGGATCATGTTTTACCTCCCAAGCGATAAAGGTTTTCAGTTATCTCTCTTAAGTGCGTGAGCAACAGCTTTGGCTACGGTGCCGCCGGCTACGCAGCCTGTGAGCCACTCGATCATTCCCTGCAGACCAACGAGCAGGATAATGAACATGATGGGATTTGCAGCTCCGAGCTTTTCAACGAGATTCTGAACAAACTCGGTCTTATAGAATACGAGGACGATGTAGCCCATGAAAAGAATGGTATTGAACATGGGAGCCATAAGTCCGCCGACATAGTAGCACCAGATTTTCTTTTTATCGGCTTTCTTGAGTGCTTTAAAGAAAAGACCGGTAAGAAGTCCTACGAGAGTACGTACGACAACGCAGAGAACAATTGTATTTACGGGGCTTATCTGGAAAAAGAAACCGGTCATTGCGGAAGCGCCGGTCATTGCGTCATAAAGACTGGTAAGACCGTATACGAAACCAAGGACTGCGCCCTCTGCGGGTCCGAGAAGCATAGCTCCTATAGCAATGGGTACCATGGTGAACGTCATTACGAGAGGTCCGACCGGGATAGAAGATAAACCTGTTATCTTCATTACAAGAATGATGGTGATGAAGATGGCGAGTTCCGTCATCTTTCTGAGATTTGATCTGTTATTCATTTTTCCTCCTTGCTTGTGTTCCTCCTACAGGGATACACTGCGTAGAATAACGCTTTCGGCGGGAAAGGCGTCCACCCTCCTGCCCTTCACTTGGAAGGTACAAGGGATGATTTCCCTAACCTGAGCAAGACGATTATAGCATAAGAAGTGTCATCGGCAAGGGTTTTGATTGTTCTTTTTTGCATACATAAGAATATTGCAATTATGATCTTTTATGTTAGAGTAAGAGAAATCGTACTTTTGACTGAGGAGAAAAGAGACCATGCTCAACGGAAAACATATCGTACTCGGAGTAACCGGGGGAATTGCATGTTATAAGGCCTGTGTGCTTGCATCCCTGCTCGTAAAACAGCATGCGGATGTACAGGTTATCATGACCGAAAACGCAACTAAATTCGTAACTCCCATTACATTTGAGCAGCTTACCGGTAATAAGGCACTGACGGATACTTTTGACAGGAACTTCGTTCACAGCGTCGAGCATATTTCAGTTGCAGATAAGGCGGACATGGTCATCATCGCGCCCGCAACCGCAAATATCATCGCAAAACTTGCACATGGTATTGCGGATGATATGCTGACGACAACAGTTCTTGCATGCAGATGTCCCAAGGCGATAGCTCCTTCCATGAATACCGCAATGCTCGAAAATCCGGTAACTCAGGATAATATAGAAACACTTCGTCACTATGGATGGGAGATAATCGAACCGGACAGCGGAAGACTTGCATGCGGCGCGGTAGGGAAAGGAAAACTCCCGACTCCCGAAAGATTACTCGAAGCAGTTCTTCATACGGCTGCTCACGAAAAAGACATGAAGGGAATGAAAGTGCTTGTCACTGCAGGCCCTACAAGGGAAGCACTCGATCCGGTCAGATACCTGACCAATCATTCGTCAGGCAAGATGGGATATGCGATCGCAAAGGCAGCATCGAGAAGAGGCGCGGAGGTGACACTTGTGTCAGGCAAAACCGATCTGGCAAAGCCTGCGTATGTAAATGTGGTTGATATTACCACGGCTCAGGATATGTATGATGCGGTTATGGCTGAAGCGGAAAGTGCTGATGTTATCATAAAAGCAGCTGCGGTTGCAGACTACAGACCTGCCTCTGTTTCGGATAACAAGATCAAAAAAACAGACGGTGATATGTCCATTCCTCTTGAGCGCACAAAAGATATTTTGAAAACTCTCGGCGAGAACAAAAAGGACGGTCAGTTCCTCTGCGGATTTTCAATGGAAACAGAGAATATGATCGAAAACAGCAGGGCCAAACTGGCCCGGAAAAACCTTGATATGATCGCAGCAAACAATGTAAAGGTTGATGGTGCGGGCTTTGGAGTTGATACCAATATCCTTACGCTTATTACTGAAGATGATCAGAAGCAGCTTCCCATCATGAGCAAGGACGAAGCTGCGGATGCACTTCTTGATGCGATTCTTTCGAAAAGGTGAAACAGGGGGACAGACCCCTGTTTCTTTTTTTGGTGTTGCAATATGTGCCGATATAAGCTATATTTTTTGTGTTAACGGAAAACGTTTTCCTAAAAGAGGAGTGAATATGGAATTAAGTGCGATTTATCACAGAATGTCCGAACAGTACTGCTATCCCCTGGATGAGAATAACCTGATCATCAATATTAAAACAGGGTATGACGTTGATCATGTATATCTGATCTATGGCGATCCCTATGATGCCGGGATAATGGGCGGGTGCGAAAAATGGAACGGAAAACGTGAAGAGATTGTTTATAAGAAGAGACTTAAGAATCATATCTGGTGGACAACTACCGTGTGTCCTGCATACAAAAGGTGTAAGTATTATTTTGAACTTCACTCGGAAGGTGAAGTTATATTCATGTACGAGGACGGCTTCTACACAGAAGAAGAGATGAATCAGGAAGGCAAGACCCTTTCTCATTTCATCATGCCCTGGATGAATCCCGCTGATATATGTAAGACCCCTTCGTGGGTAAATGACACCGTCTGGTATCAGATTTTTCCCGAGAGATTCTGCAATGGCGACAGGAGCACAGATCCCGTAAACGTACTTCCCTGGCAGAGCGGAAAGGTTGGAATGCATGACTATTACGGTGGAGATATAAGGGGTATAAGGGACAGGATCCCATACCTGAAGGATCTTGGTATAACCGGACTGTATCTGAATCCTGTATTTGAAGCAGACAGTAATCACAAATACAACACGCATGATTACAAAAAGGTCGATCCCCATTTCGGAACGAATGATGATCTTAAGGCACTTGTAAAAGAAGCACACGAAGCAGGGATACGCGTAATGCTTGATGCGGTGTTTAATCATACCGGTTCGGATCATCCGATGTGGCTGGATGTTGTGGAGAAAGGACGGGACTCTGAGTACGCTGATTGGTATATGGTCAATGAGTGGCCCATAGAAAAAGGACGCGATACCAGGGACGGAAGATATTACTCCTTTGCATTTGCCGAGTACATGCCCAAATTAAATACCAACAATCCTCAGGTGGTTGATTACATTCTTGATGTGATCAGATTCTGGATAGAGGAATTTGACATCGACGGATTAAGATTCGATGTAGGTAACGAGATATCACATTCATTCTTAAAAGCAGTAAGATACATGACTTCACGGATCAAAGATGATTTCTATCTCCTCGGTGAGATTTGGCATGATTCGATCACATGGCTTCAGGGTGATGAGTATGATTCCGTGATGAATTATCCTTTGTCCACAGCCATTGCGGATTTCTGGGTTTATAAAAACAGAGGACGTGAGACCTTCGAATATGACATCAACAGATGCTTTACAATGTACTACTCCCAGGTAAATGATGTTCTGTTCAATCTTCTCGATTCGCATGATACGAACAGACTCATGGAGAAAGCCGGCGGAAACATCGATGTGTTCTATCAGCAGCTTGCGGTACTCTTTACGATGCCGGGCTCACCCTGCATCTACTACGGAACCGAAGTTGCAATGGAAGGAGCACACGATCCCGACTGCAGAAGATGCATGCCATGGGATGAGATTGATTCCGGAAAACTCGATGATCGTATTAATGATATGAAGGCACTCATCGAAATTAGAAAAAGGTTTCAGTCGTGCAAGAGCAGAAACTTTCACTTTCCCGATGATGTTCCCGAGAAAAGAGTGATCACATATTTAAAGCTCGGAGATGCGGAAAGCATTAGGGTGTATCTCAACTGTGAAGAGACGGATGTAAAGCTTGATGTGAGCAAATTCGGTGATGTGATCTATTCCAGAAAGTGGACAGCCGGAAAAGACGGAAGCGGAGTGCTTGGTAAGTACGGCATACTTATAGTACAGGCTTAAGGAGTGACACGGGGACGTTTCTACTGTCATCTTTTCTAAGGATCAGAGCTAATAGCTTTGGATTTGAGAAAAGATGACAGTAGAAACGTCCCCGTGTCATTGTGTTATAATAGTTCTTTGTGGAGGGTGGAAAAATGAAAATCACGGTCATTAACGGAACCGAAAAACATGGAGTAACTTATAACTTAAAAGAGATATTTCTGAATAATTTCAAAGACAAAGCAGAGATTACGGAATTCTATCTTCCTAAAGACTGTCCGGGCTTTTGCACCGGATGTACGTCCTGCTTTTTAACATATCAGGATAAGTGTAAGGATGCGGAGTATGTTCAGAAGATAGAAAAAGCTCTGCGTGAAGCGGATCTTCTTGTTTTCACATCACCTGCGTATGTATTCCATGCGACGGGTGCGATGAAAGCAATGCTCGATCACTTCGGATACAGATGGATGCCTCACAGGCCCATGAAGGAAATGTTCGGAAAAAGAGCGCTGATCATTACACAATGCCTCGGAGGCGGAGATAGATCCTCAGCGAAGGATATTGCCGATTCGCTCTCATGGTGGGGCGTGACATATATTAAGAAGTGTACATTCAAACTTATGTCCGAGATTCATTGGGATAAGATTCCCGAGAAGAAGCACAAAGAGTTTGAATCAAGGCTTAATAAAATGGCGAAGAAATTTCTGGCAATTGATTACAGCAAACCTGCACATACCGGGATTGTTGTAAGAGCGAAGTTCTATGCTGTCAGGATGCTTCAGACATCTCTCGGAAAGCAGAATCCGGATTATACGGACTTTATGTATTGGAAAGAAAACGGCTGGATTGGCAGCGAAAGACCCTGGAAATGAAGAAGAGAATATACATAATTGAAGATGATCCTTCGATCAATCACGGAATAGAGTTATCACTTGGAAGTGATCTTTATGAATTTTCATCATTCCGTTGCCTTAAAGATGTTAAGGATGCTGATAAAGCCGATCTGATAATCCTGGATGTTAATCTTCCGGACGGAAGCGGGTTTGATTTTCTGAAAGACCTCAGGAAGACTTCACAGGTACCCGTCTTGATCGTAACGGCAAATGATACGGAGATGGATGAAGTAACTGGACTGTCACTCGGAGCGGATGATTTCGTTACCAAGCCTTTTTCACTCATGGCACTCAGACTCAGAGTGGAGAAACTGATCGGAAGAAGCGCAGGCTCCTTTGCATACGATAAGCACGGCCTCAGTCTTGATTTCGAAGGACTCAGATTCCTGAAAAACGGAAATGCGATCGAATTGAGCAAGACAGAGATCAGACTTCTCAGATGCTTTACCGAAAATGAAGGCACGACTCTTTCGAGAGATAAACTCATCGATTATGTATGGCAGAACGAACAGTTCGTTGATGAGAATGCACTTACCGTTTCGGTTAAGAGACTTCGAGGCAAGATAGAAGATAAGAACGAGAAGCTCATTCATACCGTTTACGGAATCGGTTACGTATTTAAGCAGGAGCAGTGATATGTTTAAACCCACAGAATACAAACTCCTGAATAAAATGCTCGATGATGCGATAAGCGGAGAATTTGCGGAAAGCAGTTTTGATGAGAGCGAGCTTTCAAAGCTTCAGAGTAAGCTGATGCGATATCTTACTTCTTCCTCGATGTCCGAGAAGAAGCTCCGTGAGGAAAAAGAAAACATCGAAGAGCTCATCACAAATATTTCACATCAGACCAAGACTCCTCTTACCAATATAATGATGTATTCGGAACTTCTTGGCGAAAAGGCGGACGGAGAACTTAAAGAATATGCCGATGAGATTCACTCGCAGAGTAAGAAGCTCGAAGAACTCATAACCGCACTGGTTAAGATGTCGAGACTTGAAACCGGTATCTTCAGACTTCAGCCCGAAGATAATTCTCTTATGAGCGTCCTGAAAAGAGCATATGATCAGGCTCTTCCCAAAGCAAGGCTTAAGAATATAGAATTGATCATGGATGAAAGCAGGGATGCTGTGGCCTGCCTCGATCTTAAATGGACGACTGAGGCGGTCTTTAACATAATCGATAACGCAATTAAGTATTCGGACGAGGGAACAAGTATAAACCTTCGGATCAATACTTTTGAAATGTTCTCCTGTATAAGTGTCGAAGATCACGGAATCGGAATCGAAGAAGATGAAATCCCCAAGCTTTTTGCAAGATTTTACAGAAGCAGGGATGTCAGTGATAATGAAGGAATAGGAGTGGGACTGTACCTTGCAAGACAGCTTGTCGAGGAACTGGGCGGATATATAAAGGTTAAATCGACTCCCGGGAAAGGAAGCACCTTCGAACTCTTTTTCCCAAATGTGTCAAAACTGTAATATTTCGGAAATATCCTTGTCAGATTGCATTGATATGCTAAGTACATCAAAGGTGCTTAGCATATTTTTATGGAGGTTATAAATGGAAATCTTAAGAACTGAGAACTTGAAAAAATATTACGAGCAGGGTGTTTCACCCGTTAAGGCAATAGATGGAGTAAATATCAGCGTTGCACAGGGTGAGTTCGTTGCAATCGTTGGAACCAGTGGCAGCGGTAAGTCCACACTCCTCAACATGCTCGGAGGACTTGATACTCCGACGGAAGGTAAGGTTTACGTAGACGGTAAGGACATATTCGGACTTAACGAAGAGGAAAGAACGATCTTCAGAAGAAGAAAGATCGGCTTTGTGTTCCAGGCATTCAATCTTGTTCCGGTACTTAATGTGTATGAAAATATCGTACTTCCCATACAGCTCGACGGAAACGATGTGGATGAGAAGTTTGTTAATGAGATCATCGATATCCTTGGTATGACAGAGAAGAAAAGCAGCATGCCCAACCAGCTTTCGGGAGGACAGCAGCAGAGAGTGGCCATAGCAAGAGCACTTGCCACAAAGCCCTCTTTTATCCTTGCGGATGAGCCTACCGGAAACCTTGATTCGAAGACAAGCCAGGATGTACTCGGACTTCTTAAGACAACCGGAGCCAAATTCGGACAGACCATAATAATGATCACACATAATGAAGAAATAGCCCAAATGGCAGATCGCATCATTCATATCGAGGACGGACATGTGATCTCAAAGGACGGTGAGAAGAATGAGTAATGTTAAGAATAAAAAGTGCATAGATAATCTGTGCAGGAAAAGTATATTTGCCAATGTCAGAAGAAATGTGATCCTGGCATTTGCCATCATTCTTTCAACCATGATGCTTACCACTTTGTTCACGGTATCCGGAAGCATAATAAAGTCTGTTGAACAGAGCACTCTGCTTCAGGTCGGAACTTCCAGCCACGCAGGATTTAAGTTCATGACCGAAGAGGAATACGAAATTCTCAAAACGGATTCCGGGATCAGAGACCTTTCCTATAACGTAATTGTCGGGTCACTTTTGAACGATGAACTGTATGAGGATTATACAGAGATCAGATATACAACCGATGAGTGCGCCAAAACCTCATTCAGTTATCCCGAAGTGGGAAGGCTTCCGGAGGATATGTATGAAATAGCGACCTGTACTGATGTGCTTGATGATTTCGGCCTTCCGTATGAATTGGGCGAAACGCTTCATTTGATCATATATGACGGAGAGACGATCCGGGAATTTGATTTTGTGTTGAGTGGCTACTGGGAAAAGCCCGCGGCAACACTTGCCAATCAGATCTATGTTTCAAAGCAGTTCCAGGAGACATATGCTCCCGTCTGGAAGGATGCGGAAGATAAGGAAGCTCATTTGATGAATCAGAGCTATACCGGCGCCATTAATCCTGATTTCAACTTCTCCTCTAAATTCAACCTGGAAGGACAGATGGCAGATTTGAAGGAGAGACTGGGATTCGGTCCCGAGGTTAATGACGGAATCAACTGGGCTTATGCTACTGCAAAAACAGATCCTACTTCGGTCATTATGATCGCATTCATCCTTATGCTTATCATGGGATCCGGATATCTGATCATCTACAATATTTTCTGTATCGCTGTTTCTTCGGATATAAGATACTACGGCTTGTTGAAGACTGTCGGAACGACTAACAAGCAGCTCAAAAGACTCATAATTAGACAGGCTGTTCTTCTCGGAGTGATCGGAATACCTGTAGGAATGGCGTTCGGATATCTGGTATCGGTTGTTCTACTTCCCGTTATCACAGAAAACATGCTGAATGTTCCCTGTGAAATACATCCAAGCATTTTGA
The DNA here is from genome assembly GCA_018056425.1 of Lachnospiraceae bacterium. Lineage (GTDB taxonomy): Bacteria > Bacillota > Clostridia > Lachnospirales > Lachnospiraceae > AC2028. The sequence continues at coordinate 31,584 of JAGPFR010000013.1, read as the reverse complement.
TATTTGTACTGAGTGCTCTTTTTGCCTGGATCACGATCAGGATCAGCTGTATCAAGCCCTGCAAAGTCGTAAAGAAGATCTCGCCTGTTGAGGCTGTCAGATACAGCGAGTATACGGGAGCGAATTTATCGAAGAAAAAGAAAACAAACAAGGTGACTCCTTTTTCAATGGCAAGAGAGAATCTGAAGAGAAACAAGAAAAAATCATTTGTCGTAGTGCTGTCACTTTCTCTCAGTGTACTGATGATAAATGTTACCGTATCCATCACAAAGAGCTTTGATAAGAATAAATTTGTAAGCAATTTTGCAGCTTCGGATTTTACTGTTGCTGAAGGTTCTCTTATGAACAGAAACCTTTCAAACGAAGTATTTGATGGTGTTTCTCAGGCAGATATCGAGGAACTTTCATCCATTCCGGGAATTACTGATATCGGAGCATCATATATGATGGAATCACAGCAGGAAGTTGAAGGAATTGCATGCGAGAGAATGATTTCGTTATATGAGGCACATACTGAATGGTTTGTATATGATGAAGAATCAAAAATGCTTTATGACGACTGGGTCTATAACAGACACGTTATGGCATCACATGTTTACGGAGTCGATGAGTTTGTCTTCGACAATATGGATATCGATGCCGGAGATCTCGACTGGGAGAAATTTTTTACCGGTAAATATGTAATCGTATCCGCCTCCGTAAAGAGCAGTCAGGATGATTCCGAATACGCTATGTACCAAATCGGAGAAAAAGTAAATGTTTGTTTTCAGGATGGTACCAGCGCGGAATATGAGGTAATGGCAATCGGTGATCTGTCGTACGCAATGGGACCTCAACATAGCCACGGATTGGATATATACTTTACTCTTCCTGCGGATGAATATCTGAAGCATGCACCTTCTGAGGGAGCTATGAAATTGTTTTTCAATGTTGAGGAAGAAGCTTATGCGGATGTGGCGGCGTTTGTAGAAAAGTACTGTTCTGAGATTAATTCACGGCTCGGTTATGAATCCAGAGAAACCTATCTTGAAGATTTTGAAGATATGGTGAATGTATTCTTAATCGTAGGAGGTGCGTTAAGTCTTATCATTGCTCTTATCGGAATACTTAATTTCGTAAACCTTACCTATACTTCGATCCATGAGCGCAAGAAAGAGCTTGAAGTCTTAAGAGCGATCGGTATGACCCGTAAGCAGCAGAAGGGAATGCTGATCAGTGAGGGAGTGATCCACATTATCCTGACATTTGCATTAGTGCTTACGATTGGAATGCTCCTGAATTACCTGATCGTTAATCTGATAGCCGGCGGAATGATAATGTTCACCTACAGGTTTGTGATATGGCCGGTACTGGCTTGTATCCCTGTATTTGTACTGGTATCAATGGCGATTCCCGCAGCAGTTATCAGGAACATATAAACGTGTGACACTGGGGCGGACCCCCTGTCACATGCAACATATACATCCCCAAATGCAACTTGTGCAGATTTTGCCGCAGGTTGCATTTTTGTTTGTTAGAGTATGATCATCAAAGCAAACAACAAAGGAGTTAAACATTATGAAAAAGAAAGCATTAAAGATCGTTAAGGTAGCAGTGATCGTACTTGTACTTCTCGGAATAATCGGATCTGCAGCACTCGGCAAGATGATCGCAGATCAGGTTATGTATCAGAACGAAGGAAACGACACCAAGTCAAACAGCGTAAAGCAGCTTGTAGATATATGGGGATATGACCTGGAGGGATTTAATGCAAGATACACCGGAACAGAGATCAGCACAGTTGCTGAGGACGGGAATGTGGTTCCCGGAACTTACTTCAAGGCAGATGAAGAAAGCGATAAGTGCGTAGTCCTCGTACACGGCGCAGGCGGAGACAGAGTAAGCATTTATCCCCTTGCAGAGCAGTATCTTCTTCGCGGATATAACTGCATCGCAATCGACCAGAGAGGATGCGGAGATAATGCAGATGAGAAGGTTACTTTCGGGATCAACGAATCTCTCGATGTTGCCGCAATGGTGCAGTATGCAAGAGAAGAGCTCGGAGCAAACAAGGTTATCGTACACGGACAGTCAATGGGCGGACAGACCGTAGCAATCTATGCATCAAACGTAACTCCCGGAGACGTAAATGCAGCCGACGCCGTTATCTGTGATTCACCCGTTCCCGGTATGGAGTACATGCTTCGTTCTGTTTTCGCAGACAGCGATAATGAAGAGGATTTTTACAATGCAGGAACTGACTACATGATCTTTGTAAGTAAGATTGCTTCAAAACTTCTCTACAAGGTTGATTATGATGATGCGGATACCATCGCAGTAGTTGCAAATGACATGATTCCTACTATGGTAATTCGTTCTGAAAAAGACCAGGTATGTCTTCCCGAGAAGGTTCAGGAAGTGTACAATAATATAGGCACTGATGAGAAGGTTATCATGAGCGTGAACAGTGCACATATTGAAGGAGTTATCGACGATCCCGAAGGATATATGAACGGAGTTATGGAATTCCTCGGAACCTACGGATTGTAATCTGAATTAATGAAGATAAATCTTTTTGAAGATAAAAAGAATACGGACGAACACATAGATATATATTTCAGTGAAATGAGACCTGTCATAAAACAGGTGATAGATACGATCAAATCAGAAAGGCCGTCCTTGCCGGGGCGGCCTGCTGACGAAGACCTGGATGACGGTGAAGAGATCTTTCTTGATCCCGGCGACATATACTATTTCGACCATGTGGAGAGAAAACTCTTTGCCTATACCGAAAACGGTGTGTACAGACTTATGACGACTCTTGCATCGGCAGAAGAACAATTATCACCGTACGGATTCGTCAGAATATCAAAGTCCAACCTCGTAAATATCTATAAGATCAAACAGCTTAAGCCCGATATTAACATGAAAGTGTATGTATCGTTCGATAACGGGGAGAAGATCTGTATCAACAGAAGTTACAAAAAGAGTTTTACCGAGTATCTGCAGAAAATGAGGAGGATGTCCTGATGAGAGATTTTATAAAGTCGTATCTGCTGGAACTGTGCTGTTCCTATACGATAGTCTCGGTTGCAGGCGCCCTGATCAACATGCTAGCGGGTACCGAGACAAATAATGCAAATGTCATAATGATGTTCATATTCTGCAACATCGCTGTATTTGTGCTTTCAATTCACAAATTCTTCGAAAAGCTCAGCCCTCTTTCAATGATCGTAATACAGTATGTCATAGCATGTGCGTTATGCGCATTTGCAGTTTATATAGGAACATTCTTCTATGGTCCTGTAACTCCGAGGGGATGGTTTGAACTCTTCCGATCCTTTACCATTCCTTATGTCATCGGAGCGGCCTTATATTACTACAGACTGTGGGATGACGCGAAGAAACAGCAGGATCTTCTTAAAGAGATTCAGGATCTTAATGAGGAAAAATGAGAAGATAAACTGCTCGATGAGATGCTTTGTGATTATAATGATATATAATTATGAAAAATTGTTTTCTAAAATTTGAATTTACAATACACACTTTTCTATAATTACATTAAAAGAACGCCAATTAAGAAGAAATGTAATTAAGAAAGGTAAGATATTCCATGAACAAGAAAATAAAAACAGATAGTTCATACAAATGGGCGATAGCAGCTTTGATTTTTGTGATTCTTTCGCTAGTGCTGCTTCCCATGAATATATGCCTTCTTTCAAACATCATAGCTGTTGTGCTTCTTGAACTAAGTTTGATATGTACTTTAGTCTGCTTGATCAAGGAGAGAAAGAAAGAAGAACTAAAATATTTAGCGTGCTTCGATTCTGGTTTTGATTATGATAATGAAGTTGATCTGTATGCCCAAATAGGCTGTCAATATGATGCGAAGAAGCTTAAAAAACTCAAAAAACTAGCCGGAAGAATACAATTATCCGGATATACGAATTGGAAATCATACATATTAAATAAGAATTGTGTTTGGAATTATGATTTCATAAGGGTGTTAAAAAAGAAACATCGAGAAGCTACGATATATTTAGATGTGATAAAAACGGTGTTGATTCCGATTGAGATAGGTATAATTTCTTCTTGTGCTACATCAGATATGGACATGATGGAATCTGTATTATTAGTTGCTGCTACTTCAATAGTTACAATGGTACTGGTGATCAAGGAATTGCAAAACAAATACAGCGAAAAGAGTTTTCTCGAGGATTTAATTGAACTTTTATCGGGAGAATTGGAAAAGAAAGAAAAGGAATTGTCAGCTTCAATTGATAGAATTAAGGAGTATGAGAAGACAATGGATGGTGCTAAATTCGCAATGACGCTGAAAGATGCATCAACTTCGACAGACCTTAAAGCATTGATTTGTAAACTTAATATATATTATCAGAGTGCAGAATGGAAGATGGATCATGGATACGATGAAGCGGGACTTCTTCCACCTGATCTTAAACGAGGGGTATTGTCGGAAGATGGAATCTATAATCTTCTTGAAGAATATAAAGAGCTGTAAATAACAATATGGTTTTTGCTATAAGTAATCGTGTGGGTTTATAGTTAAAAAATAGTAAGGCTAAGAAGTGAAAACACGTGAAGAAGCATTAAAATTTGGATTGTCATTTGAAGGTGCATTTCAGGATGCGCCTTTTCATGATGATAACTGGCAGCTTGTGAGATATGAAGGCAATAAAAAGGCATTCCTTTGGACTTATGAAAAGGACGGATTCATAAATCTCAACGTAAAGGTTGATCCAGATAAGGCATTCTTCTGGAGAGATATGTATAAGTCGGTTGTGCCCGGTTATCATCAGAACAAGGACAATTGGAATACGGTGATATTGGATGGAAGTATTCCCGATAAAGACATTAAACTGATGATAGCCGAAAGCTATGATCTTGTATCTTACAGTCCTTCGAGAAAAATATACGAAGCCGTGAAGAAGATTCCTTACGGCAGGGTTGCAACGTACGGACAGGTTGCGGAAGTCGCCGGGAATAAGAAGATGTCACGAGCCGTGGGAAATGTATTACATAAGAATCCCGATCCGGATCATATTCCGTGCTTCAGAGTAGTTAATTCAAAGGGAGAACTCTCCGGAGAATTCGCATTCGGAGGAGCCGGAAGACAGGCAGAGCTTCTTGAAGCAGAAGGGATTGAAGTTAAGGATGGCAGAGTAGATCTTAAGAGATATCAGTGGGATTTAATATAAAATGCAAAAATGCTATAATAAAGCCCGTGGTTCCGATGCTTGGAAGCACGGGTTAACTTTTGTGATCACCTATCAAGGGGGCTACTATGGTAGAGAACATTAAGGTTTTTACTCACAGCAGTATCAGGGTTCAGAGCGGGGACAAGGCAATCTATGCCGATCCTTTTGAAATGAAGCAGGCTCCTCACGATGCGGATTATGTTCTGATCACCCACGATCATCATGATCATTTTTCACCTAATGATATAGCAAAGGTTGCCAAAGCAGATACGATACTTGTCGTTCCCGAGAATATGGCTAAGAAAGCAGAGGATGCAAGGTCACTTGTTGCCGGGATCGAGACGATCAAACAGGGAGAATCCAAGGATGTGGATGGTCTGGTGATCGAAACTGTTCCCGCATATAACACACTTAAGCCCTTCCATATGAAATCCGCAGGATGGGTCGGATACATATTTGAGGCAGACGGAAAGAGAGTTTATATAGCCGGAGATACCGATGCGACCAAAGAAGCAAAGGCCGTAAAGTGTGACATCGCACTTGTCCCGATCGGAGGATACTACACCATGGATTACAAGGACGCGGCTGCGGTTGTTAATGAGATTAAGCCTGAAGTTGCGATACCCACTCATTACGGCAGCATTGTAGGAAGCCCGGATGACGGAAAGAAATTTGCGGAACTTGTTAATGATGCCATAAATGTAGTGATCAAGATCGGATCGAACTAAAAGGGGTAATCGCATGGAAATGTATAAAAGCGAAGAAGTAAAGGAAATGCTTACTGCCAGGATCTATCCTACCGATAAACGTATTCCCGAGTGCAGAGTGATTATCAGACTGACTCCGCGCCATCTTTTTATCTCGGAAGATAATTATGACGGAACATTCGAAGATCATTATATTATCGAATTCTCACAGATAGATCAGATTAAGATCGATACACCTTTTAAGACATCCATTGAATACTCGGGCACTTCTCTGGACGGAAAAGACAGTAAGAAATCTTCCAATTGGAGTGACGGTCTTTTGGGTGGCTTGTTTTCTTTCGGGGGCAGAAAAGGGCTCGGCGTAATGCACCGTGAGAAACAGGCCGCAGGAAGGAAATATCTTGAAGTAGTATATAAGGAAAACTATGAGAAGACCGAGCACTTATATTTTGATGAGTGCAATAAGAGTCCGGAAAAACTGATAAAAGAATTTAAAAAATTGAAAGAAGGATTTTGATCCATGAAAAAGTTCTTTAAGAAGATCTGGGGAGGCATAAAAAAGCCCTTCAGCTTCATTAAAAGGAAGACTGCTCCCGCGCGAGCATTTATGAAAGCGGGACGCCCCGGTGCAATGATCGCCACGGCGCTTGTAGGTATTCTTTTTACCGGATGGGCAATAGGAGAATTTCTATATGAGAGGATTCCCGTATGGGCGGATTATCTCATAATGACAGCAGCATTTGTCGTTATTGCCGAGGCAGGTGCACTGCTTCTTAAGCTGTTTGTGGGAGGAAGCAAAAGAAGCGCTGTATATTTCTGGGAAGCTTTCTTTTTCGTGATTATGGAAAATACCATCGGAACCCAGGGAGGACTCATGGGGCCTGCAATCTTTATGAGTTTTTCGCTTGTTCTTAGTGCGGATGTATTCGGAAGAGTAATCTGGGGATTTGCAAAGACGAAGAGATTTAAGCAGGTATTTGCTTATATCGCATTGGTTGTTTCAGGACTTTTTATCGGTTCGTATGTGTACTTTTTCTTTAATGATACTTTCGGAGAAAGCCGCATTGCATTCTATAACAGCTTCGCCCCGGAGAGTGTTGCACAGGTTGCGGGATTTGACGACTATCTTAAGAACGGACCATACAGCGTTTCTTCGCTTTCATACGGCCCTGATGAAGAAGATGACATTCTGACCGAAACTCTCGATTACACCGGATTCGATTCCATTGCAAACAGAGACGGAATGGATGCACTCTTTGATCCTCTTACCGGATATGAGTTTGATAAAGTTCCGGTAAAGGGACAGATCTGGTATCCGGAAGGTGAGAAGGACAGACCCGTCTTTTTCATTGTTCACGGAAATCATGATTCATGGGTTCCTTCATATCTCGGTTATGAGTATCTTGGAGAGTATCTTGCATCAAACGGATACGTGGTTATTTCCGTCGATGAGAATATTATAAATGCTACCGGAGAGGGTAATGACAAACGTGCGATCCTGCTCCTTGATAATATGAAGAAGATATTTGAACTTAATGAGTCTGAGGGCAGTAAGATCTACGGACTTATCGATGAAGAGAGGGTTGCAATCGGCGGACATTCAAGAGGCGGAGAGATGGTTGCTACAGCATACCTCTTTAACGATATGGATGTTTATCCCGAGGACGGTAATATAAAGTTTGATTATCATTTTGACATTACTTCGATAGTTGCGATCTCACCCGTTGTGGACCAGTACATGCCGGTTGAACGTGCTGTTGAGATATCCGATGTGAACTATCTGCTTCTCCACGGATCCAACGATCAGGATGTAAGCAGCATGATGGGAGAAAAGCAGTACAATAATGTATTCTTTTCCGATATCGGTAATGAATTCTTTTTTAAGTCATCCGTATATATCCTCGGTGCAAATCACGGACAGTTCAACAGCAGATGGGGAAGGTATGACATGGCTGGTGTCACCAATCACTATCTGAATACATATAACTTCCTTGATGAGGCTGATCAGAAACTTATCGCAAAAGCTTATATCAGAACTTTTCTTGATGCCACACTCGGGGAAGATGATACATATGTATCGCTTCTGTCTGACTACAGGCCGTACACAGACTATCTGCCTGATACGGTTTATATAACGAATTATTCGGATTCCGATTTTGTAAGTATCTGTGATTTCGAAGATACTTCAACGATAAACAGTTTTGAAGGAAATGTCAGAGTGGCGTGTTACGGAATCGGAACATGGACCCTTGATGAATATGACAGAGGAAGAGGAACCAACGGAGAGGATTATGTTCTCTCGTGCAGATGGAAGGAAGAAAACGAACCGGTCGTAAGAATTGATTTTCCGTATGCCGATATCTCAGACGGTTATCTCTCATTCAGTATAGCTGATATGAGTGATGACACCGAAGAAGTCGGCGAGGGATTGAAATATACGGTTGAACTGACTGATATGATGGGAAATACCGTAAGTACGGAAAATACAGAATTTGTATATCGAACTCTTGCGGTCCAGCTCTACAGGCAGGATGCAATCTTTAATTCATATGAATACAAGCATCAGCTGCAGACCGTCAGCATCAGCCCTGAGATGTTTGAGAATCCCGGAGAGTTCGATTTTAAGAAAGTTAAAACAATCAAGTTATATTTTGACGGAAGTGAAGACGGTTCTGTTATAATCAACAATATCGGATATTGGGAGTAATAAGGAGCAGGAAATGGTTAAAGACGATATCGAGGCAGTATTAAAAGAGATCTTCGAGAAAACAAATCTTAAAGAAGGCGACCTTTTTGTAGTCGGATGTTCTTCCAGCGAGATCATCGGAAACACGATGGGAACATCCGCGGATGGAGAGACCGATCAGGTTGTTGAAACGGTTTACGGTGCGATATCAAAAGCAATGACTGAGAGAAAGATCGATCTGGTTGTTCAATGCTGCGAGCATTTAAACCGTGCGATCGTATGCGACAGAAGCGTTGCCGAAAAATACGGATTCGAAGAGGTGAATGTTATTCCTCAGCCTCATGCGGGCGGCGCGTTTGCGGTTAAGCATTACGGAAGCCTGCCTGATCCCGTTGTTGTAGAGAACATCGGACAAAAGGCAGATGCAGGAATGGATATCGGCGGCGTAATGATCGGAATGCATATTCATCCGGTGGTTGTACCCTTAAGACTTGAGCACAGACATATCGGAGAAGCATTCGTCCTCGCGGCCCGTCATAGACCCAAGTATGTAGGCGGAGAGAGAGCCGTATATCATAAGGATATGTGATGGGTGACGGATGGACCTGCCCAATTGTCACCTGTGATAGGAGAGATATATGAAGAGAATTTGTTCATTTCTGGTTGTATGTGTCATGGCGCTTTCAATGCTCTGTGGATGCGGAAGCAAATTCAAAACGACGGATGTTGAGACTGTAAAGAACACTCTTGTGGATCTGGGCTATTATGACGAATCCCTCGCAAGCGAAAGTGCAATCGGATCATCCGAGAAAATAGGCGCAGTTCTTACCAATCACTGGACATTTACTTTCTGTGACTTTAAGAAAGATGATGTGGCCTGTACTACCGAATACACACTTGCCGTTTCTATGTGTGATGAGGTTACAAGAACCGAGGACGGCAACTATTGCGTGGTAGAGTACGAAGACGATATAATCTACAAACTCATTATCCGCGTAGATAATACTCTTATGATCACTGCGGGCCCCAAAGCCGACAGAGAACAGATCAAACAGCTTGCTAGAACAATCGGATATATAGAGTAAAGCACGCTTTTGTGCAACTTATGTAACGGCCATGGCAACTTATGTCATGGCCTATTGTTTTGCCTTCAGAGGGCTGTTATTGTGCAGATACAGACGGGAGGGCAAAGATATGATCACATGCAAAGGCTTATGTAAGAGCTTCGGAGACAAGAAAGTTCTGGATGGAATCGATCTTGAGATAAAAAAGGGAAGCATAGTCGGACTGCTCGGACCTTCGGGTGCAGGTAAGACGACAATGATAAAGATATTGACCGGTCAACTGGATGCCGGGTGCGGGGATGTAACGGTTTTCGGAAAAGATGTGAAGAGTCTTTCCGGAGACGATAAGAAGAAGTTCGGTATCATGATGGACAACTTCGGAGTATACGAGAGATTTTCCTGCATGGATAATCTGATGATATATGCGAATATTTACGGAGTATCAAAGGAGACGGTAAGTAAGACACTTGATGATATAGGTCTCGGAGATGCGAAGAAGAAATCAGCATCCGCTTTATCAAAAGGGATGAAAGCAAGACTCAGACTTGCGAGAGCTTTTATCCAAAAGCCCGAGATCATTTTCCTGGACGAGCCCACATCCGGTCTTGATCCCCAATCGATGAAGGCGGTTCATAAGATCATCATGGATAAGAAGGCGGAGGGGTGCACAATCTTCCTTACCACTCACAATATGGAAGAAGCATCCGGGCTCTGCGACGAAATATTCCTCTTAAACGAAGGCAAGATCGTAGAAAGAGGAAAGCCCGAGGAAATTTGCAGAAAATATAACAGACTTAAGAAGATCAGGATCCATCTGGTTGACGGAAGCGATATTGAGCTCAGCGCAGGAAGCGAATCCGCTGCTGAGATAAGCGAACTTATGACAAGCGGAAAGCTTGAAACAATACATTCTACGGAGCCCACGCTTGAGTCGGTATTCTTAGAACTTACGGGCAGAGGACTTCAGGAGGCGGGATAATGAGAAATATTTCAGTTGTGATAAAGAAGCAGATCAAAGATACATTTAAAAACAAAACAATTCTCATACAGTTCATTCTGTTCCCTTTGATGACACTAATATTTGAGAATGCTATCGAGATGAAGGATATGCCGGAGTTCTTTTTTACAAGACTCTTTGCAGTGATGTACATCGGAATGGCTCCTCTTACTTCAACTGCAGCTATCATCTCCGAGGAAAAAGAAAGAAATACTCTCAGAGTTCTTATGATGGCAAACGTTAAGCCGGCAGAGTATCTTATCGGAGTCGGACTTTATGTGTGGGGAATATGCATGATCGGAGCATGTATGATGGCCACCGCAATTCCGGCAAAGACGATACCTGCATTTATGGCAGTTATGGCTGTTGGTTTTATGATCTCAATAATAGCTGGTGCGTGCATCGGAATATGGTCTAAGAATCAAATGAGTGCAACTTCTCTGGTGATGCCGGTTATGATGGTTCTTTCGTTTGTACCAATGCTTGCAATCTTTAATGATACTGTTGCAAAGATTTCAAAAATCTTTTATACAAAACAGATCATGAACCTGCTTGATGGTATAATATTAAACGGAAGTGAAGGAATCGGAAACTTCGGAAGCATGGTCATATTAATTAATGCAGGACTTTTGATCGTTTTCTTTGCACTTGCGTACCGCAGGAAGGGATTGGAGTAAGCCGTTCTATGAAGATCAATATCGATGTTGATTCCAAATACAGTGATATAGGGGTTGATATACATGTGCCTTCTCTCACACCCGAGGTTGAGAAGATCATTTCGCTGATGCGAATGATGGACATGCAGATTGCAGTCAAAAAGGGTGAAGAGACGGTACTCCTGGATGTGGGCGAGATTCTGTATATCGAAGCGGTTGAGAGAAACACTTTTATATACACGGAAAAAGAAACCTATGAATCCGCACTTAAACTTTATGAATTCGAGCAGCAGCTTTCGGAGAAGGACTTCATCAGGATAAGTAAGCAGAGCATCTTAAATCTTCGAAAGGTGAAGAGCCTCAGATCGGATATAAATCGTAAGATACGGGTAACGCTTCAAAATGATGAACAGATAATTGTATCGCGTATGTATTCTGATGAACTCAGGAAGAGATTGGGAGTTAAGTGACATGGAAGAAAACAAAACCTTATTTGATTATATATCCAAAGTGTTTGCTGTATTCGGAGTCGTAATACTGATTCATGTTTTGATCGGTACTCTTGTGGGGCAGGATGCCGGAGAAGTGTCTACCCTGTTTTCACTCGGTTCGGAAGGGCTCGCTATGAATACGATCCTCCAGCTCTTTGCTCTGTCGGTGATCGTCATTGTATTACAGTCCGTGATCCTAACCGACAGATTTATTAAGAATATGCCGATCGTTGCAAGGATTATTTTGATGTTTGTATCGGTTACCTGTGCGATTGTTGTATTTGTGCTCGCATTCAATTGGTTCCCCGTAAATGACATAGGAGCATGGATCGGATTCTTCGTATCGTTTGCGGTTTGTTCGGCTGCCGGTGTGGTATTCACCAGATTAAAAGAACAGGCTGAGAATAAGAAGATGGATGAGGCTCTTGAGAAGTTAAAAGGATGATAAGTGTGACCGAATATCTGAATATGTGCCACATGTTGACGGGATAAAAAAATCGTGTTACTGTAGCTTTAGTTAAAAGAAAGGCGCTTCGGCGTAAGGTGATAAGATGCATAGATAATCGATTTGGTAAATGCAAATGAGATGTGGCCTGAAAGGGTCTGTTTGTATATGCCGAATTGGATTATCGTATTCATCTGTGAGCCGGTAAATATTTACCTGTGCACTTTTTGTGCGTTACGGATCATGATACGTAAATCTGCTTCGGTAAGAAGCAGATTTTTTTATTGGCCTTGAAGGTGAGGTGATCGTCATGGCACAGATAAGAGTAAATGATCTTACATTTTCATATGAATCGAACGCAGATAACGTTCTTGAAAATGTAAATTTTAATATTGATACCGATTGGAAGCTTGGAATGATCGGGAGAAACGGCAAGGGCAAGACGACTCTGCTGAATCTTTTCATGGGAAGATATGAGTATGAGGGAAGTATTACAACAAATGTCCGGTTTGATTATTTCCCGTATGAAGTAAGTGAGGCTGATCTTGATAAGACTGCGGATGAGCTGATATCTGTTTGGAAACCTCAGATCGAATCATGGCAGGTTAACGTTCAGATGAATCAGATCGAGATGGATGCGGAATGTTTGTACAGACCTTTCGGAAGTCTTAGTCACGGCGAGAGGACAAGAGTGATGCTTGCCGCGCTTTTTGCATGGGAGAATGAATTCCTGCTGATAGATGAGCCGACAAATCACCTCGATCCTGCGGCGAGGGAAAGCGTTAAGAAATACCTGTCCGGCAAGAAGGGTTTTGTACTGGTTTCTCATGACAGAGATCTGCTTGATGCCGTTTGTGACCATGTACTTGTCCTGAACAGGAAGACTATAGAAGTACAGGCAGGCAACTTTTCTTCATGGTGGGAAAACAAAGAAAAGAGTGATGCGTTTGCAAAAGCAGAAAACGAAAAACACCTGAAAGAAATCGGAAAGCTTAAAGCAGCTGCAGACAGAGCGGACAGATGGGCGACCGTTAACGAAAATACAAAGATAGGTTTTGATCCCATCAAGGAAAATGACAGAAGTATTTCCTCAAGAAGCTTTATCGGTGCCAAGACCAAGAAGATGCAATCCCGTGTTAAGAATTTCGAAAAGAGGATCGACCGCGAGATTGAAGAGAAGGAAGGGCTTCTCCGGGATATCGAATCGGAAGTGCCTCTTAAGCTTGATCCGATGCGTTTTCACAAGGAGGTTCTTATAGAGGCAAGGGATCTTTCGCTTAAATATGATGATGCCGGTGAGGCGCTTTTTGAAGGCTTGCGATTTAAGATCGCCCGCAGTGAAAGGGTTGTGCTTGCAGGTGAAAACGGGTGCGGCAAGTCAAGCCTGATAAATGTAATACTGAGCCGCGTTCCGGAATCTTCTCCGGAGGCAAAAAAGAACCTTCCGCATGCGGAAGGCGTACTGGATGTTGCATCCGGACTTGTGATCTCCTATATCAATCAGGATACTTCTTTTCTTAAAGGCAGTCTGAGAAAATATTGCGAGGAGAAGAAACTAAATCTATCTCATTTCCTTGCTGTGCTCAGGAGAATGGATATGGGCAGGGAACAGTTCGAGAAGAACATGGAAGATTTCTCGGAAGGACAGAAGAAAAAAGTACTGATCGCATCGAGCCTTGTTACTCCCGCACATTTGTATATCTGGGACGAACCGCTGAATTATATCGATGTTTTCTCCAGGATGCAGATTGAAAAGCTGATTCTTGAATTCAAACCGACAATGCTGCTTGTTGAGCATGATGTGAGGTTCAGGGAAAAGATCGCAACCGAGACAGTAAATATGTGAGCCATGGGGACGTTTCATTTTGGCCCAAAGAATCACCGGGCCGAAATGAAACGTCCCCTGTGGCTCACTGCACGATTACCTGATACGAGAACATTTTGCCGATCATGTCTTCGCCACCTGTGAAGTAAAGGTCGTAGTGACCGGGAGTAAGCTCAATGTTTTCAGATACCACAAGCATTCCTGATCCGGACTTGCTTATGATCTCATTTCCGTCTTCATCAACCATGGTGAAAGTGATCTCTGCTTTGGAAGCGGTGGATGAGACGATAATGGAGTAGGTTTTTTCCTCCGTTATATCAATACCCGCCTCGGCAAGGTTTTCGCATTCCATGGTCTCTTCAGTAACCTGATAGGTGTAGTTCCAGTTGAGAAGAGCATTTTTGTATAAGCCGTTTAACGAGGCGATAACGACTAAGAGGATTCCTCCGGCAAACATTACGCCTGAGAGAATACCTGCGATCGCAAAGTTTGTTCCCTTGAGATTTTTATCGTAAAGTTTTGCACCGATAACAAGGAGCAGAGGGAAAAGGAAACCCATTACGAGGAAGGAACCGAGTGTGATGGATGTATTAACATTATCCAAAGCAGCTGCAGCGTCTGTTCCGGAACCGCTTGAAGCAACCCCTGCAATGGATGTGACAAAGTTGTTCAGGAAATGAACAAGCATCGGAAGAAGGATGTTGTTCTTTTTGACCATGATGTAAGCGAGGATTCCGCCGAGGATTGCGGTATTAAGGAATCTTAAGGGTGAGAGATGAAGGATTCCGAAAAAGATGCCGATGATAAGAACGGTAACCCAGTCGTGCTTTAGTCCCCTGAAGTTTGAGAGAACAGCGCCTCTCATGAATGCTTCTTCACAGATCGCAGGTGTGACTGCAACCACAAGTACGAGAACTATGTAGAGCATCTTGTTTCCGTAGAGGAAATCGCTGAGATCTGAGATTTCACCGGATAAACTTTGTCCGAGATGATCAAGAACGAAAAATGATATTCCTATCGCTACAAGGTTAGCAAGGAAACCGCCTGCGAACATGAAGATCGTTCCGAAGAAATCACGTACGGTGATCTTCTTAATGGGAAATACTTCCTTGAGGCTGACTTTACGGATCAGGCAGTAGATGACCGAGATTGCCAAAAATCCGATCTCGGTAAGGATCAGTCCGGGAATTCCCCAGTTAGATTGCATGTAGGATCCCGCAAAAAGCAGGAACAGGACCCCCACAAAGAACAGGACAAATCCCATCCAGGGTTTCATCTTTTCCTGATTGGTTAATTTCTGCATATTAAATATTCCTCCAGATTCTATTTCTCATGTTGACGGAGAGCGTAGCAGATTTTGATTGCTTCCGCATAATCCTCCGGTAATAATTCCAATTTGTTCATGTCAGGCGTTATCACGGATTCATAATATGGAAGAATGTCTTTCGCAAATTCCTCCAGGATCACGTGAGTTCTTGCATAGTCGAAAACAGGCGGTGCGATTCTCGCATTCATCCAGTCGATAATTGTGTAGTTATATTTGTCATCCGTGATCATGATATTAAGGAAGTGCATATCAAGATGACAAATGCATTCCTTGTATTTTGCGGACAGTCTGTCGATTGAAGGGAGCAGAGATTCCTTCTCTTCGGGTGAAAGGGTTATTGCTGAGATTTTTCAAATTCTATCCATTTGGCAGGATAGGAAGGCTTGTATATCTTGTATGCGTACCCTTGGTATTCAATAACATCGGCCTGTGCACCGCGCCCTATTATTTTTTCTGTTCCGTCGAAAATCATGTATTATCTTCCGTCACTTTAGCTGTTGTACAGTACTTACTTTTCTCTGTAACGATAAGTATAGATTTTTTTGTAGCCGAGAGAGTCATAGATGTGATAAGCGGGGCCGTTGTCCGCAACAACCTGCAGGTATGCGGTGTGGGCACCGAACTTTACGGCTTCGTTTAACAGGTTCTCGCAGGCTTTTCTTGCATAGCCTTTGAGTCTGTGATTTTTATCGGTATATACGTTGAGCATTGCCATGCATCCGTCTTCGATAACTGCGGATGCGACGGATACGGGAACGCCATCCTGTTTGATTATACAGTAAAAAGAAGGAAGGCTGATACTTTTTATCATTTCCTTCGCGGTTTGGATGTAAATGTCCTTGCTGTACTCGGCCATTCCGAAGTAAGCATCGAACCATTCTTCTGTGGGGGCTTCTGTGATGATGCAATCGGATGTATTAAATGATCTGTCTTTAAGAGGCATCGCAAGTACATCCGTGGGAGTAACTTCTTTGTATCCGAGATCTGACAGATGCTTGTCGAATTCTGCCTCGTCGTCCGTGGTTTTGAAAACGCACGGTAGGTTCTTTGATCTGTAATATTCTTCACAGTATCTGATCTTCTCGTCTATGTCTATGGTTGAAGCGCCAAGCGCACTGACAGAGTTAGCACGTTTGGTGTAGCCGTTTGAATATCTGATCTGCCATCCGTCATAATCTTCCGTCACAAGTGCCGGATGGGTGTGAAATGATAAGTTTTCGAAAAGCAGTGTCTGTTTAGTCATATCTATAATTTGGCAGTTGAGGGCTAAAAAAATACCTCAGAAACTAGTTTTTATTAGCCCGGCATGGGAGAAAAGCGGGTAATTCAGCAGCTATGGGCTAAAAAAGTACCCTCAGAAGCCTGTTTTATTAGCCCGTGATGTATGAAAAGCAGGTGATTCTGCGATTATGGGCTAATAAAACACCCTCAGATGCCAGTTTTGTTAGCCCAGCAGCGGATGAAAGGCGGGTAATTTGGCAGCTATGGGCTAAAAAAGTACCCTTAAAAGCCGGTTTTATTAGCCCGTGATGTATGAAAAGCAGGTAATTCTGCGATTATGGGCTAATAAAACACCCTCAGATGCCTGTTTTGTTAGCCCGCCATGGATGAAATGGCGGCAAATTGGCTGGTTTTGGCTAACAAACCGGCATAAAAAGTCTGTTTTGTTAGCCGTGGTATCCTCTCGCAGCTTCTTCCGGAGCCCGGCATGCATGAAGGGGCTATGACGTCTGAGCTGTAAACAGGTTATAGTAAATGCCTTTATTATCAAGGAGTTCTTTGTGAGTTCCGAACTCTGCTATGTGGTGATCGTCTATAACCATGATCCGGTCGGCATTCTTAAGGGTTGATAATCTGTGCGCGATTGCAAAGGTGGTCTTGCCGCTTGTAAGTCTTTCGAGTGCTTTCTGAATCATGAATTCGCTCTCGGTATCAAGGCTTGCGGTTGCTTCATCAAGGATAAGGATGCGGGGATCGGGAAGGATTGCTCTTGCAATTGCGATTCTCTGACGCTCGCCGCCCGAGAGAGTGTATCCCTTTTCGCCGACATAGGTATTGTATCCGTCGGGAAGTGCGCAGATAAAGTCGTGAGCATTTGCAAGTTTTGCAGCCCTTATGATCTCCTCGACAGTGGCATCCGGCTTGGAGAATTTGATGTTATCAAGGATTGTTCCCGAGAAGAGGAATGTTTCCTGGAGAACAACTCCGAGCTGTGAGTGATATGACTTACGGCTTATATCCTTAATATCGACACCGTCAACAAGGATGCGTCCGTCATCGGTTTCGTAAAGTCTCATCATGAGATTGATGAGAGTTGATTTACCTGCACCGGATGCGCCGACGATACCGATCATCTCACCGGGTTTTACAACCGCATTGATATTCTCGAGAACGGGCTGGTAGGACTTGTATCCGAATGTTGCGTGATCGAATGTGATCTCACCTTTGATATCGATATCCTTAACGGTCTCCGGCTCTTCGTGAACATCCTGCGCCAGTACATCGTAGATTCTTTCAAGGCTGCTTGTAAGTCTCGACAATTCCCTGGGAAGTCTGCCGAGCCATCCGATGTACTGGAAGAGAAGAAGAGTATATGCGATGAACTGATAGAGCTCGCCGGGTGACATCTTATCTCCGAGAACATCCATGCCTCCGAAGTAAACTACGATGACAAGTCCCATTCCCATAAGAACGGATACAAGGAAGTCAAACATTCCCCAGAATCTTTCATTCTTTTTCTGGATGACAGCGAATGTTTCCGAAACCGCTTTGAATCTTTCGGATTCATCTTTTTCCTTGCCGTAGGTCTTAACTACTCGCATTCCGGAGATGACATCCTGAAGGTTACTTGCAACGTCATCATTCTTCCTGTACTGGAGTCCGAAGATACGGCTCATTGTTTTCCTGAATGTGATAACAAGGAGCGATACGAACGGAACGAGGATGAATGTGAGGAGCGCAAGCTTAATGTTGAGGACCATCATGAAGATGACATCCCAGATGAAAATAAAGAGTATCGCAAAGAGGTTACAAAAGACATCGGCCATGAAATCGCTGATGTATCTTGTATCCTGAGTGATCCTGTTTAAAAGCTCGCCGGGTCTTCTGTCATTGATAAAGCTTAAGGGGAGCTTCTGGTATTTCTCAAATAGTTGTTTTCTTAAATCGGCCGCAATCTTGGAGCCGAGCCTTGCGGAGGCATTACTCTTTATAATGTTTAAGATTACTATCGAGGCGCTGAATGTGAACATCAGGGTCAGGTAGATAAGCGCCGTGCTGAGTTTTCCGTCCTTACTCAGTACATCATTTATCAGGTGCTTCTGCACTTCGGGATTAAGGAGCGTTGTGACCGCAACAAATACCATGACAAGGAAGATTCCGAGGAAGTCCTTCTTATAAGGAGCAGCCATCCTGGTAAACACGCTTAAGAAACCGCCTTTGCCTGAACACTTGGGGCAGGTCTTGGTTCCTGGGATCGCACGTCCGCATATTGGACAGATCTTCTCATACTCGGGGCTGATTACTTCTTCAAATCTGCCGGAGATGAGGATGTTGATCCCACGGGCGATATATGCATATCTGCTAAGATGCTTGGAAGAGTAGTGGGCAAGTACGGTGTGGGTATCGCCTTTACGTACGGTAAGGATACCACCGCCTATTCCGGGCTCGGCAGATGCTTTATCGAAATCTTTGATATCGTATTCTTTATAATCTTTTCCGCGAATGATGCAGAGCTTCTTTGTGGTTACGACGAAGAAGGAATCGGTTGTAAAGTTTCCGGCTTCATCAATATCTATCGGAACGGCATAGTAAATTCGCTCATCACTGGTGAGCGTAACCATGCTTTCTGCATTTTTCGGAAGGTCATATTTTAAGATCATTATCAATCCTCAATTACATGAACAGGTCGAGCATTCTCTTTTCCTTCTGGGTCAGGGCATCGGTGTCTCCGATCTCAAAACGGTTTTCATCGACATCCTGGATTATGAGTCTTGTATCGGAGAGTTTGCTTACCGCATTGGATCCCATGTTTATGGCAAACTTACACTCGCCCTTATCGGTAAGAACGTGGAAGTATGCATATCCGTACTCATCCTTGATGCTGTAGATCTTACTGATCACGGGAGTAAAATAACTGAGGGTCAGCTGATGCTCTATAACTGCCTTTGTCTCTGCGGGCATTGCATCGAGGTCTTCAATGATGCCTATCTCCTTGCCGGATCCGCCGTACTCTCTGATGGAAAGATATTTATTCGCATCCGAAAAAGGAAAGAGCCTTACCACCTTGACTCTGTTGTAATGCTTGCCATCGTAATCGAGACTTATGAATCCGCCTTCTGTCTGAGTGAATTTCTCACCCGGAGAGATGATGTGAGTTGCTGTCATCTCCTCGGCTTTTTTCTCATATATGTTTAAAGTATTGTCTTCCATTTGTAACTCCTCTATGTGAAAGGGGGTCGGACTCCTTGTCACAAAAATTCTGCGGTTTGTTCGAGGGATTTGTTCTGGAGATCCAGGAGGTTTTTGAAGATGCCGTCTTCTTTATCCTGAAGGGAATCCCATGTTCCTTCTTCGACAATCCTTCCGCCGTCTATGACGATAAGCCTGTCGGCGTCACGTAAGGTGGAGAGTCTGTGTGCGATGGAAAGCGTTGTCCTGCCCTGAACGAGGAACTTGAGCGAATGCTGGATCGCTTTTTCGGTCTCGGTATCGACACTTGCGGTTGCTTCATCCAGGATGAGGATCTTGGGATCTGCAAGTATCGCACGCGCAATGGATATACGCTGTTTTTCACCGCCCGATAAATCCTTGCCCGATGCACCGATGATGGTGTCGTATCCGTCCGGAAGTTTGGATATGAATTCATGAGCGGATGCAAGCTTTGCAGCTTTTATGATATCTGCTTTTGTGGCATTCTCATTGCCGTATGCGATGTTCCTGGCAACAGAACCCATGAAGATGTATGTATCCTGAGATACCATCGCAACATTTCTTCGAAGATCTGAAAGCGCAAGATTCCTGACCGGGGTTCCGTCAATTCTGATCTCGCCTTCGCCTACATCGTAGAGTCTTGAGATGAGGTTAACGAGTGTGGACTTACCTGCGCCGGACCTTCCGACTATTCCGAGCATCTCGCCTTCTTTGACATGGAGGTTGATGTTCTTGAGAACCGGGCGGCCCGCTCTGTATCCGAATGTTACGTTATCGAGTTCAATCTCGCCTTTTGGATGATCTAATCTGACAGGATTGTCAATTTCCTGAATCTCGGGGATCGCATCGATGATCTCGAAAAGCCTTTCCGCCGAGTTGATGCTTTCTGCCCATAGTCTGAATACATATGAGAAGAAATTCATCGGTCCGTTAAGCTGCATTACATATCCGACGAAAGTAATGAGCACACCGAGTTCGATCTCTCTTGTCTTAAGTACGAAGATAACTCCGACGATCCAGATCCAGATACTTGATACCTCCTGAACCATGTTGTAGAGGATCGCAAATCTGTTTCTTAGTTTTACGATATTGATCTCAGCATCTTTGAGATTGTTGCTGGGACGGACAAACCTTGAGATTTCGGAATCCTGCTGGCCGAAAGCCTTAACAACACGCGCGCCGGTAAGGTTATCGTTTGCTTTGCCGGTAACCGCTTTTTCCGCACGATGTCTTTTGCCGGAAAGGGTCCAGAGACCGGGACGGAGCTTGACGGTCATGAAGACGAGAAGCGGAAGAAGGATACATGCGATAAGCGCCATCTTCCAGTTGAGTCTGAACATTACCGTGAAGGTGATGATAATGGTCGCACCGTGTACGAAGATCATCGGAAGACCGTCGATGAAAAACTCCCTGACTCTTTCGGAGTCACTGAGAACTCTTGTCATAAGTCCGCCGGTCTGTTTATTAATGAAGAAATTCAGCGAAAGCCTGCTCATCGCATCGAAGATATCGGTCTTGATATCCTTGACGGTCGAGCTTGCGACCTTGGCCATTACAAATATCTGGAAAAAGTTCGATGCAGCCTGAATGAGTCTGACACCGATCATCACGAGTGCAACGACAAGAAGTGCAACGGTATATTTTCCTGCAAGGCCGAAGCGCATAAGGAACGAATCGTCCTTTGCAAGAATCCTGTCGAAGAGGACTGTACCTGTCAGATACGGCCACGCGATACTGACTGCCGCTGATGTCGCATATGTTAAAAAGAGAACAGCGATCTGCAGTTTATACCTCAGGAAATATTTAAGAGTGCGCATGAATATATTGCGCTTGCTTTTTTTCTTAACGAGTTCTTCCTCGTTATCAACGGTCTCATCTTTCTCCTCTTCGTGAGGAAGAGTTCCGTCCTTAAGAAAAGCACGAAGCTGTCTTACGAGCACATTCATCTCGGACTGGTAGTGATTCGAAAATGCCGCGATGTGAACGGGGACGCCATCGTATTCGCCTGAGAGAACATTCGATCCGATGTATGTATCAAGTCTGAGATGAGCAAGCTTTGCATTATCGTACAGCACCGCCTGCAGGTCTGTGGGGTCAAGCACCTCAAGATCCTTCGTGTCGATTCCCTTGAAGCAGTTGATGTAGTTTTCGGGAAGCTTACCCGTGCACACACCAAGTCTGTCACCGGTTACGAATATGTATCCGCTGATGTACTCTCCGTCAAAAGAAAGATCGATGGGACTTGAGAGAATGATGGCATCTGAATCGATGCCGAGAGTTGATAGTTTCTCAAGAAAAAGTTTGTCGTTTTTTAAATCGTTTTTCATAGTGATATATGGGGGTTCTTACATAACGATACATGTATGATTTTATCATAGGGGTGAGGGTTAAGGCACTATATTTGTGGTTGAATCGGAATGACAGTGTTATAATAGTTGAGTATTTCAACCGAAAGTAAAGGTTTTAAACTATGAGAGTATTATTTATCAGACACGGTGAGCCCAACTATGAGCTGGACTGCATCACGGAGACAGGAAAGATCCAGGCGGAAAGGTGTGCGCAGCGCCTTATGGAAGAAGGCATTGAAGAAATCTATGCATCACCTCTCGGAAGAGCGCAGGAGACCGCAGAAGCAACATCCAGAGTGCTCGGTCTTCCCATTAAGACACTTGATTTTATGCAGGAGATCAGTTGGGGAAGCACTGACGGAAAGCCTCTTTTTTCGGACGGACATCCTTGGAACATCGTCGATGAGATGGCAAGACAGAACATTAATCTCAACGATCCTGACTGGAGGGAAAGCCCATACTTCAAAACAAACAGCGTGATCGAGTGCGTTGATCGCATAGAGCCCGGTATCGATGAGTGGCTTGCCACATTCGGATACGTACGGGACGGATTCTACTACAGGCATACCAAGGAGGAAGAGAAACATCGCACGATCGCTCTCTTTTCACATGGAGGATCATCGGCAGCAGCGATGGGACATATCCTTAATATTCCTTTTCCTTATATGTGTGCACTCTTCCATATGGAATTTACCGGCATCACGACGATAAGGTTCGACAGGCACGAAGGCCTCTGTACGCTGCCCTGTCTCGAACTTGGTAATGACGGAAGACATATTCACGAAGGCAAATATCACAGAATGGAAAATAAATAATTTTGTTCGGAGGTAATAAAAATGGAAAGAACACTTAAATTTCTCAAAGATGCAGGAACCTATTATCTTGCAACCGTAGACGGCGACCAGCCCAGAGTAAGACCTTTCGGAACCATCAACGAGTTCGAGGGCAAGCTCTACATTCAGACAGGTAAAAAGAAAGATGTCAGCAAGCAGCTTCACGCAAATCCCAAGGCTGAGATCTGTGCGTTCTTAAACGGCGAATGGATCAGAGTTGCATGCGAGCTTATCGCAGATGACAGAAGAGAGCCCAAGGTATCCATGCTTGATGCATATCCCAATCTTCAGGGCATGTATTCGGCAGACGATGACAATACCGAGGTTTTCTACCTGCAGAATGCAACCGCAACATTCAGTTCCTTCACGGGAGCTCCTGAAGTAGAGAAGTTCTGATATTGACTTACTTACCCACTATGATAGAATTAGGTAACGACAGTTATAGGTGGGTAAAATAATGATTTATTTTAACGATCTACCGTTAGACAGCGACATACTGAAAGCGCTTGGGGAATTGTCAATAAATTACGTATTTCAGCCGATCTTTAAGCCGGACGGAAAGACGATTTTTGCCCGCGAGGCACTCATGCGCCCTACCGAGATGACGGTACTCGATCTTATCGATAAATATGATAAGGAAGATAAGCTCCATGTCCTGGAAGTAGCTACTTTCTTCGGCGCAATGCAGGAGTATCAGGCCCGCGGATATACGGAGCACGTATGTCTGAATTCCTTCCCTTCCGAGTTCTTTACCATGTCGGAGGCAACGGCATTCAACAGTTATTTCGGAGATCTCTCGGGAGTAGGTATCGTAGAGATTCTTGAGTATCCTTTTATATCCGAGAACGCATGTAAATACAAAAAGATTGCATGTGAGAGACAGAATCTCATGATAGCAATCGATGATTTCGGAAACGGACTCAGCAACATGGATCTGGTGGACATGTATTCGCCGCAGATCGTTAAGTTGGACAGAACACTCATAAGCGACATTGATACAGATTCCGAAAAGCAGGAGAATGTATCAGGTCTTGTAAAGACATTCCATGCAAGAAACATCATGGTAGTTGCTGAGGGCATAGAGAGAAAAGAAGAATTCGAAATGCTCGTGGATATGGGCGTAGATCTCTTCCAGGGTTACTACCTCGCAATGCCCGAATAAATCTAAGATAATATGTATTAAGACAGGGGATTTCACCCCTGTCTTTTTTGTGGTGACACGGGGACGTTTCTCTTGTCATCTTTTATAAAATCTAAGATAATAAGTCTTGCGGTTTAAAAGATGACAAGAGAAACGTCCCCGTGTCACCTTGGAGGTATGAAATGAAGGAATTTTTAAAGAGAAAAAACATTGAGATCTCACTTAAGAGATACGGTATCGATGCACTCGGTGCGATGGCGCAGGGTCTTTTCTGCTCGCTGCTCATCGGAACGATCATCAACACCTTCGGAACACAGTTTAACATTCCGTTCCTGACTGCAACCGTTGCAACAATCGGCGGAGTTGAATACACCGTCGGCGGAATGGCATCTGCCATGAGCGGTCCTGCAATGGCTGTGGCCATCGGTTATGCACTGAAATGCCCGCCTCTTGTTCTTTTCTCTATGATAACCGTAGGATTCGCATCCAATGCTCTGGGCGGAGCGGGAGGTCCTTTGGCAGTTCTGTTCGTGGCGATCATTTCGGCTGAATTCGGTAAAGCCGTATCCAAAGAAACCAAGATCGATATTCTCGTCACACCTCTCGTTACCATCGGTATCGGAATGCTGCTGTCATGGCTTATTGCGCCTCCCATCGGAAAAGCGGCATCATCCGTAGGAAAGCTCATCATGTGGGCAACGGATCTTCAGCCCTTCCTCATGGGAATTCTTGTATCCGTTATCGTAGGAATCGCACTTACTCTTCCAATTTCATCCGCTGCGATCTGCGCCGCACTTTCACTTACCGGACTTGCAGGCGGTGCTGCTGTTGCGGGATGCTGCGCACAGATGGTCGGATTTGCGGTTATATCTTATAAGGAAAATAAAATGGGAGGCCTGGTCTCTCAGGGCATCGGAACCTCCATGCTTCAGATGGGCAACATCGTAAAGAACCCCAGGATCTGGATCGCACCCATTGTCGCATCCGCTATCACCGGCCCCATTGCTACATGCGTTTTTCAGATGAACATGAACGGAGCGCCCGTATCATCCGGAATGGGAACCTGCGGATTTGTAGGCCCTCTCGGAGTTTACACCGGATGGGTCAATGACATTGCAGCGGGAACCAAGGCAGCTATCACTGCCAAAGACTGGATCGGACTTATTCTCATCTGTTTTGTTTTACCCGCAGTGATCACACCACTGATCCACATGGTAGTGGTAAAACTCGGATGGGTAAAAGAAGGAGATATGAAGCTTTCAAAGTAAGCATTACATAAATCAAAATTGTTATCGTTAAAGGAGAAACTATGGATTCTATGAATATGCAGCCTGTGCCCGAAGTACAGAAGAAGGGCTTGGGGAAAGGAATATTTTTGCTTATCGGTCTTACGGTAGGAGTTGTACTTACTTGTCTTCTCATGGCTGTAGTTATGACCATGAATTCAAAAAAGGCACCTGCAAAGGTTGAAGGAGCAGGGTACGATTCAGCCGAAGAAGCTGTTGCGGCATATGTAAATTTCCTGAAAGAGGGAGATCTTGAAGGAGCTATATCCACGTTTGCAGTGGAATCATACGTAGAAAATTACGATATGAAAGAGTTCCTTGAATGGGTTCAATACTATGGCATAGCAGTGAACTCCGGCGGACACCTGGCATCTACCTTAAATTATGATTCGGATTTTTCCAGAGAACTTAATATAGAAAGCAGAAGGAGTTATATAATCGGCGGAATTTGCAACCAGGTGCTGGCAATTGCTGTCGAGTCTACCGATGAAGAGGAGTTTGCAGAAGCAATTGTGAATAGAGGACAGTATACACTCGAAGATGACGATGCTATAGCGAGTGCCCTTGAATTCCTTGCAACCGATCCTAAGCTTGAGAAAATAGAGCTGGGTGATCGCCTTGATGTAGATGAATTATATGTTAATGCTATGCCCCAAGACAGGTTTTTAGAAAATTATGAAGACATCTGGGATTCGGATATAGAATTAGTCATTTATGAAGTAGAGGTCGGCCGTGATGATTTTACTCTGTTTATGTACTGCGTTTGCTATGACGGAAAATGGTATATTGCGGACTTTAATAATTACGTAGGTATTTCTCTCTCATCCGGTCCTTTCAGGGGACTTGTACCCAACGATTATCTCTATAAATAAGATTCCGGCATCTTGGTAGCCACCGCTGTACCGCTTGGTAGTGAACCTATTGTGCATATAAAAAGCGCCCGATAATATGTAGCCATAACAAAGAAATCATTCCAAAGGGAGGAAAAAGTTATGACTACATATACAATGAATAATGGACTTACGGGTGACAGGATAAGTTCCTTCACCGAGAGCTTAAACGAGCTTCGCAAAGATGCCTCGCTCATCCAGAAAAGAGGACTGCCCTTCATGATGGCGTCCGTGATCCTCTGGGGCGCGATAATGGTCTCGAGGATCTGCATGACTGATGTGAATGAGATGAACTTCTTCACATTCTGTTGTTCGGGATTACTTATGCCGATTGCAACGGCCTTCGGGAAAATGCTCGGAGCGGACATCTACAGGAAAAGTACGAATCCGATCAATAAACTCGGATTCTTATGCAACATCAATCAGTTCCTGTACCTGCCCATCGCCATGTGGGCGTACTCGGCTCATCCGGATTCAATGCTCCTGATCTATGCAATAATCTTCACTGCACACCTTCTTCCTTTTTCATGGGTGTATGACAGCAGGATCTATTTTACGGCAGCATTCGTTGAATCCATCGGAGTCATCCTGATCGGATACGGTTTCGGATATCCGGCGGCAATGGCATTTATCGTCATATGTCAGATCATTGTTTGCATAAGATTGTTTATGCAGGTCAAAGAGGACGAAAGAGAAGTTGAAAGTAACGATTGAAAGAGATCAAAAAGAAAACGTCGTATTTGCCGAGATCCACTGCAGGGAAGTGACGGAGGATGTGTCGAGACTGGAGAGACACATCAGAAACTTCGACACATTCATAGCTGCGAAAGAAGACGGCAGCAATGTGAACGTATCCATCGAAGATATCTACTACATCGAATCGGTGGACAAGAAGACATTTATCTATACAGAGAAAAATGTTTCTACGACGGACAAGAGATTATACGAGCTCGAGGAATTGTTAGATAATAATGATTTCTTTAGATGTTCCAAATCCATGATCGTGCATTTAAATAAGGTAGTAAGCCTTAAGCCCGAGATTACCAGAAACATCCGAGCAACCCTCAAAAACGGGGAAATCGTGGTGATATCAAGGCGTTATGCCACTGAGCTTAAGAAACTTCTCGGAATAGGGGGCTGATATGAGTTATATGATGAAAAGAATGCTTACGGTCTTCAGAAATGCTCTCGGATTTTCCTATGCCTGGACCGTTCTGTGTGCAGCGGTAATTGTACAGATCATGGGTGGAGGCTCGATTTCGGTAGGATTTCTGTTTAAACTTCTGGCGCTGTGTGCCTGGGGATCGGCATGTTTTGCGGGATGCTTTTTCAACTCGCTTTTTGATAAGAGGGGATTTATATTCTGTCTGACTCTCTTCTATATATTATTTCTGCCCGTGGAGATACTGATCTACTACTCCATGGGGATCTTTGCGGGGGGAGGAAGCCCCATAGCCTGGATGATCTTCTGGTCATCCGTATTGTCCATGTATCTGTTGGCGATTATTATCGACAGACTGATACTTAAGAGAAGAGGAGCGGAATATACGCAGAAGTTAAAAGAGTACAACGAAAAGTAAAAATCGGAAACTGATCTTGAATGGCCGGATGGGTGAGCCCCTTCCGGCCTTATTTTATTGAAAACGGGTACGGCAAAACAGAAGCCTGCCCCCTTGTTATTCTTAAATTTTTGTTGACTTTTAAGAAATATCTTATAAAATGATAACGGTTAGGATATACTAACAGTAGATAATGATAGCTAACAAAAGTTTTGTATTGATAACTAATGAAAGGAGGCCCGAATATGACACTTAATGATGCTGAACTCGAAAAAGAATACGTAATTACCAACATTTCCACAGGCGATGAAGAGATGGAGAGCTTCCTGTTTACACTCGGATGCTACAGCGGAGAAAAGATCACCGTTGTCGATAAAAAGAAGAATCTTGTAGTTTCCATTAAGGACGCAAGGTACAACATCGATAAGGAACTGGCTGACGCTATATGCATTTAGGTGGCTCACGGGATATATCCCTCGCCATCACGGAGAATAAAGGAGGATTTTGAAATGAGACTTGCCATGACGGGCAACCCCAACAGCGGTAAGACCACAATGTTCAACGCATTGACGGGTCGCCGCGAAAAGATCGGTAACTGGGCGGGTGTTACCGTAGATAAGAAAGAAAGTGCCATCAAGAAGAATTTTTACGAAGGAAGCGAGGAACTTATCGCAGTTGACCTTCCCGGCGCATATTCAATGTCGCCTTTTACCAGTGAAGAGAGCATTACCAGCGCATATGTCAGAAACGAGCGCCCCGATGCCATCATCAACATAGTTGATGCGACAAATCTCAGCAGAAGCCTCTTTTTCACCACTCAGCTTCTCGAACTCGGTATTCCCGTAGTCGTAGCACTGAATAAATCCGATATTAATGAAAAGAAAGAAACACAGATCAACGAAAAGCTCCTGTCCGAAAAGCTCGGATGTCCCGTTATCAAGACGGTTTCCACCGACGAGAAGGGACTTAAGGATGTTGTTGCAGCAGCAGTAGAGCTTAATGGCAAGGGACAGAAGGCTCCTTACAATCAGGGAGACATCAATCTTCACGATAAGGCAGAAGTTGAAGCAGCGGACAGAAAGAGATTCGACTTTGTAAATAAGATAGTTAAAGACGTAGAAGTTCGTAAGGTACAGACCAAGGATAAGACTAAGGCTGATAAGGTTGACGCTATCCTTACTCATCCCGTACTCGGACTTATCATCTTCGCAGCAATTATGTGGGCTGTTTTCTACATCTCACAGTCAACCGTAGGAACCTGGCTTGCAGATATCCTCGTAGGCTGGATCGAAACCTTCCAGGAATATGTGGGCGGACTTATGGAAGACGCAAATCCTCTCCTCTATGCACTCCTTGTTGACGGTATCATCGGAGGCGTAGGTGCGGTTGTAGGATTCCTTCCCCTCGTAATGGTAATGTACTTCCTCCTTGCTCTTCTCGAGGATTGCGGATACATGTCCAGAGCTACCGTAGTTCTTGACCCCATCTTCAAGAAAGTAGGACTTTCAGGTAAGTCCGTTATCCCCATGATCATCGGAACCGGTTGCGGAATCCCTGCTATCATGGCTTGCCGTACCATCAAGAACGAAAGAGAAAGAAGATCCACCGCAATGCTTGCAACCTTCATGCCCTGCGGTGCCAAGATCCCCGTTATCGCACTTTTTGCCGGAGCTTTCTTCCCTGATTCAAAGTGGGTAAGCCCCGTAATGTACTTCACCGGAATCGCACTCGTACTTCTCGGAGCTGTTCTCATCAAGGCTATCACCGGAGCTAAGTACAGAAAGTCATTCTTCATCATCGAGCTTCCCGAGTACAAGCTTCCTTCACTTAAGCTTGCTTTCGGCTCCATGCTCGACAGAGGTAAGGCATACATCGTAAAAGCGGGAACCATCATCCTCGTATGTAACACCATTGTCCAGATCATGCAGTCCTTCAACTGGCATTTCGAAGTCGTTGAAGAGGGAATGGAAGACACCTCAATCCTTGCAAGCATCGCAGGACCTTTCGCAGTACTCCTCGTTCCCGTAGTAGGAATCGCCGCATGGCAGCTTGCAGCAGCTTCTATCACCGGCTTCATCGCAAAAGAGAACGTAGTAGGAACCATCGCTACAGTATATGCGATCACCAACTTCATCGATACCGAAGAGCTTGAGCTTGTAGGAAGCGGAAGCGCAGTAGCAGCAGCTATGGGAATCACCAAGGTTGCAGCACTTGCATACCTCATGTTCAACCTCTATAAGTTCTCAGTTGAACTTTAGCATATTTGTTTAGTTTCGGCGTAAAAAATGGTGTATTTTTATCTCAATTCCACATTTTATTCTGACTATCTGATTTTTTGTTGCCAAAGTGTTGCCAGCGGTTTCTTCTTGATACACCTCCCGAGTTTTTCATTCTCCCCAGTAATCTATGGATTCCTGAGTGCGACCAGATATTCCAAACAGTTTCATCATGAAATCTTCACGTTCATTAAACATCTGAACAATGATCACTTTCTTTGTTTCAATCCTATAGATAAAATAATTATGATTCGTGAATAAATACCAATAATCAGTATCTATGTCATACATACGGGATATGCTGACACCGCTTTCTTCATGCAGACCAAGCCCGTCCACATGATCAGCCATCGCTGTCAAAATTTCTTTCGTTTTCTCCTCACCATACTCTCCGGTAAGCTCTTTTTTGAGTTCCAGGAGCTTCCTTTTAACGAGCTGGGAATACTCAACCTTCTTCATAAACTATATCCCCAGTTCTTTTCTAAGCTCTTTAGCTGATATAGTACCCTCCGATGCTATGGACTGTTCTCCCTTTTGCATCTCAATCTGAAATCTATATAAGGCAAGCTGCTTTTCCAGATCATCCAGCTCCTGCATATTAATCATCGCAATCTGCCCGTGACCATTCTTGGTAAGATAGACACGACTGCCATAGTTTACCTCTTTAACAACACTGGTATAATTTCGAAGATCGGAAATCGGTTTTATATTAGGCATAACAGTACCTCCTCTCTTGAAATAATTTTAACATCAAGCTCACCGGATTGCAACATAATTTGTAGGCATATTTTACAGCAAACTGTTCTACCGCTTAATCCTGTCTTTCACAAGCAATTCGATTAATTCCACCACTCCGTCTACACCGAGATTGCTACTGTTAATACACAGATCATAATTCCGTGAATCACCCCATTTACCGCTGCAATAGTAATTGTGATAGCTGTATCGCGATACCTATTGCGAAGCATGTAACACGTACATATTTTATTCTTTTTTTTATGAGAGCCATTTGCAGATTTCATTCATGATTTTTTATTATATCAGCCACATCCTGCAGTGAAATGAATGCACCCTTATCTATATCATGCACTATATTTTTCAATTTGTTGATCTGAAAGCGATTTACTATAAAATAAATAATTTCCTTATCTTCCTTTGAATATCCACCGATTGCCTTTACAATGGTACCACTCGCCTCAAAATGCTCAGATAAGGCGTCCGATATCTCATTTGCCTTAACCGTAACGATCATCGCACATTTTGCCCGATCAAACCCCTCCGTGATAAAATCCACGGTTCTCGACCCCACATAGTATGTGACAATAGAATATAAAGGCAAAATCCAGCTCTGAATTGCGATCCCGCATATTGTGTACAGAAGAGTATTAAACAGCATCACAAATGTTCCGATGGATATGCCTATT
>JAGPFR010000012.1 GCA_018056425.1 Lachnospiraceae bacterium | reverse complement strand
AACATAGTACGCATCCGTCACGGCATATATCCCGCCTTCAACCGTATCGACCAGTGATACCGAAGCCTCCAGGAGATCTCCGAAACTCCTGAGTCCGTCCGTCATATTTTCCGGAACCAGAATAAGTGCAGGAGGATTAATACCGGTATTAACACCCTCGTAGAAGTTCTCGGGCAGAACTATGGCCGCTCCGTACGTACCGTCATAAACGCCTTCCCGGGCGCTCTGCTCATCGGTAAGTTCAAATTTGCATACTGCTTTTATGGAATCCATTCCCTGCAAAAGTCTGATAGCGATCTTGGACATGGAGCCGTCTCCCGGAGTTGATACGGCAATCTTAACAGGTTCGGAAATACCAAGGCTCTGCAACAGCGTATATAACGCTGCCGCAGAGCCCAGTGTAATAACAGATATGATAATAAGTGTAACCATACCGCTCATCAATGCATGAGCGGCTCTTTTAAGCTCTATTCTTATGTACTGTAAAGAATAGTTCATTCCAAAGAGTGGTTCTCACACTGACGAAACCGGCAGTTCGTTTCTATCAGTAGTACATGGAATACATAAGGTCATCAAAATCAATATCGAGATCTTCCAAAAGCTCGATCAGCTCATCGTTATCCTCAAGCTCTTCGAGGATTTCTTCTCCAAGATTTTCGAAATCGTCCTCATCTGCCGCCCCGAGATCGAACTCTTCTCCCTTAGGCTTAACGATCTCAGGCTTGGTTGAATAGGTAATGATGTACTTATCAAAAGGAAGCTCATCGCCGCCTACAGAGAGTGTATCAAAATCAATGGTATAAGAATTCTTGTCGAAAGTGATGGTAGCTTCACATGAATATTCCTCATATCCATACTCTTCCATGGTCATCTCAAACTCACCGGTCTTTCTGTTGAAAGAATACTCGAGTGAGAAATTTCCGTCCTCATCTTCGATAGTGGTGGTCTGAACATCGCCCTTGGTCTTACCCGAAATGGTGAAAACGGTCTCTTCGTCTCCGTCATCGTTATAGACGACCTCAACGTTCTGAGCAAGGTAATCTCCGCCCTGAAGCTGGATCTCGTAATACTGATCTCCGTCTTCATTGGTAAGACGGATAGCAGCAGTGATACTTCCCTTGGTGAAGATGGAAAGGGTAACTTCTGAACCTCCGTCTATCTCATCGATGAGATCCTCAAAAGCCTCTTCGATGTCAAGGTCTTCTCCGGTAAGATCTTCAAGCATACTTACAAGATCGGCATTACTATCGGCAAAATCCTCTACAACTTTCTGATATCCGGAAATCCAGTCTACAATTGTTGCGTCAGAAATAACAACAGCATACTCCTTGCACTCTACCTTATCGCCGTTAACGGTGAAGGTTTCCTTGTTTCCGGTCTTCTTGAAATCAAGGCTTGCGGCACAATCGGTAAAGTATGCAACCGACTTGGTATAGAATTTTTCGATAGAACCTGAATTGTCGTTAAGGAATGCGATCAGCGCATTGAGATCGGAAACCTCAAGATCTTCCTCATCAAGGATATCTGCGATCACTCCGTCATGCTTATCGCTTGAATAATCATAGGTGAAGAGATAATCTCCGATAAGAGGGCAGGAAGCAAGAATCTGCTTCTCGTCGATATATGCGGTTGCATCAATGGTGAATCCGTCGTAAGTGACCTCCGAATAAACGGATCTGGTGTGTGATGAAGCCTCACTTGCAAGGTTCATAAGAACCTCTACATCTTCGATCTCCATCTCTACCTTAACGTTCATATCACCGAAAGGCTTGAATCCGAGATCCTTGGTTGCATCATAGAGATATTCGCCATCAAATGCGTTGGTAATTGTATTAAGAAGTGAAACCTTAGCTCCGAATCCTTTGAAAGCAAAAACTGCTACGACAGCAATAACCGCAACAACAGCAGCGATGATTCCGATAACCGCTCCGATGGGCATTCCTTTCTTAACGTTATTGCTTTCTGCGTTAATCTGGGGTGCCTGCTGGAACTGGGGTGCCTGCTGGAACTGAGCGGCATTCTGGGCTGCCTGCTGCGCAGCTGCGTTATTAACCTGAGCAGCGTCAGCCTGTGCCTGATTGGCGGTATTTTCGGCGGTTGCCTGAACCTCGTCACCGGGATCCATGATCTTCTCGCCTGTGATTGGATCAAAATGCATTTTTCTTTTCCTCCTCGTATTCTTTAATGATGCCATCTTCTATAAGAAGGCATCTTGTCGAATCCGACATTTCGTCGGAATCGTGAGTAACGGTAATAATGGTTCCGTTCATATCCCTGTACTGCTTCATCCACTTACGGACTTCAAGTCTGTAGTAAATGTCAAGTGCAGCGGTCGGTTCATCCATGAGCATGACCGGAGGCATGTGCACGCAGGCACAGGCAATGGCCACCCTTCGCTTCATTCCGCCGGAAAGTTTATAAACCGGCTCTTTCAGAAGTTCCTTAAGATGAAACATCTTAACAACTTCATCATCCGGACTTACTCTTTTGCCGGACCAAAGCGAAATATTGTCTGCGACCGACAATTCTTCGATCAATGGATTCTCTTGTGGCAGATAACCGACAGTATGAGAAAAACTGCTTCCGGTTTTGATAGCTTGTCCGAAATACGATACCGTTCCCGAATCAGCTTTTATCAGACCGGCCATTATCTGCATGAGTGTGCTCTTGCCGCAACCGTTCCTGCCGACAAGCGCGATCTGTTCACCGGGCTGTGCCGAAAACCCGACTCCACCCAAGACGAGTTTTCTACCGTATGATTTGCGGATATCTCTGACTTCAACCATATCACCACCCATATACATTCAAAATTATATTTGCTTTAGGGGCTTATTGCAATAATATTCTCCCATATATATAATTGATGAAGTACATATAATAATGTACAAATTACGTGTTTTCAATACGGAAGACGGTTTTTTTGACAGATTTGTCACAGGTATACGTAATCTGCCTGCAATGTCTTCAATAAGGATAAAAGGGAGAATTATTTATGAAATGTCCTAATTGTCAAACAGAACTTACCGGTCAGGAGAAATTCTGCATCAAATGCGGAACCAAGATCCCCGAGAATATGCAGCCGAAGGCTGAAGAACCCAAAAAAGAGGAAGTAAAGCAGGAGCCGGTGGCCGAAGAACCCAAGAAAGAAGAAGTAAAGGCCGAGCAGCCTGTCATCGTAACGCCCAAGCCCATGAGTGAAGAAAAACCTCAGGAAAGCAAGGAGCCCGTAAAGGAGCCTTTAAAGATTGAGCCCGTTAAGCCCGAGATAAAGCCCGAACCCGACATCAAGGATCCCGAATCCATGATCGTCAAGACTCCCGTATCCGCTCCTCCCGTATTTTGTATCAAGTGTGGAGCTAAGATGCAGCCCGGCGCAAAGTTCTGTACCAAGTGCGGAACTCCGGTAGACCAGAATCAGAAGCCCGCAGGCGCTTCTTCCGTTGTGGCCTCAACCGCCAAAGCACCCGCAACTCCCGTTCAGAGTGCACCTGTTCAGAATGCTCCCGTGCAAAACGCACCTGCTGGAGAAGAAAAAGCAAAGAAAGGCTCAAAGGGAATTATCCTTATCATAGTGCTCGCGATCTGCGCACTTATAGTTGCCATCCTTCTCGCACTTAAGGCAACCGGTGTATTATCACGCATCACCTCGGGCATTTCACAAAGCACCGAAGAAGCTCCGGATAACGACAATAACGAAGAAGATGAAGAAACTCCCGGCGAAGACGAGGAAGAGCCCGAAGAGGATCCCGAAGTTGCCGAGGCAAGACGTCAGGAGATCAGCGACATCATGGATGAGATAGATGCCGCAGTTGAAGAGGGCGACAAGTCCGAACTCATCACCGATGATTACGGAACCGCACTCGACGGATATATCAAGCTTGCAAGCAAGTATGAGCTTGCAGATGATGTTTCCAAGGAAGCAGCCGAAGTTTTCGAAAAGTATGCCCAGCAGGTAAGAAATTCAATCGCACTTCTCGACGGTCAGCATGTAAGCTCCGGACTTTATATCCAGTCAAGAGAGTATTATGACGAGATCCTCGGTTATGCCGATGCGATGACAAATGCAGGAATCAAATTCGATGATTGCGGAATCGGTGCAGAAAGCGATGCACTCATCGAAGTTTACAGAGGAAAGTATATCTACGCCATCAACGAGATCACATCACGTGAGAACTGGTCAAGAGACGAAGCATGGGAGCTCATGGAAGATGCCGCTTCCATCGTTGATGAGGACGGGGACAGAATCCTCTTTAACGAAGACGATCTTGACGATCCCATGAGACTTCGTTACATCTATTCCCTTGCATGGAAGACCAGAAAAGATATCGAAACAGGCATTGCTAACGGAAGCATGACCTATGAAGATGCACTCGACAGAATAGATTCGGTTCTTCGTGATACCGACTATAACCTTATGCTTCTTCACGACGGAATCTACTACAGCGATAAAGCCGGCATCGATTCTGCCCCTTACATGGTCGCATTTAATAATGAAATAGAAAAGATGCAGGAGTTCGACGGAGTGATCGTCGTCCTCGATCCATCCAAGACTGATGAAACCCACTTTGAGATGAACCATTTCTGGATCTTCAACGATATCAGCGATGGTGCGGATCCCGCATACCAGGTAAGCTTCACTAACGGAACATCCGCAACAACCAGAGCGTGGATCAGAGAAAACATCAGGGTTAACAGATAATGACCTCAGAAAAAAAGAAGGTCATTGATAAGACCGATAAGCAAAAAATAAAATCCACACCCAAAAAGGGTGTGGATAAAGATACCAGGATCACAATCATACTCTCAGCATTTCTTCTGGCACTTACGATCACGGGACTTATCCTGTTCTTCGTACTGCCGGACCCTTCCGGTGAATCGCCCGTACCGATAGAGGTTTCAGACATTCCGGAACCTGAGCCCGAACCGGAACCGGAACCTGAGCCCGAGCCGGTATATCCGGCACCCGCTTATGATTTTGTAGAGGAAAATGTTTATATCGAGATCCCCGGACTGGAAGAAGAATACACCATTGCCTGGGTTTCGGATATACATATGATAACGGATCATGAAGCAGGGGATGTGTATGAGGGAAGTCTCGAGACCGTTGAATCAAGATACGAAACCCTGTCCATAACTCCCGACGGAGTTCACGGCGATGAGTTATGGCCCGAGATAGTTAATTATCTGAACTACAATGATTTTGATGCGGTAATATTCGGAGGCGACCTTCTCGATTATTGCAGCACCTCCAATATGGAAGCTCTCAAAACGGAGTATGACAGATTAAAGTATCCTCAGGACAGAATCCTCTATATAAGAGCGGATCACGATTACGGAACCTGGTACAGCGACGGAAGTACCGGATTTGATGATTACAGAGCACACGACCTCCACGCAGAACTGGACGGTGACGATAACACTCACAAGTACATTGATTTCGGTGAATTCATAATCGCGGGAGTCAATGCTTCCATCAAAAAGCCCGGTGAAGATCAGATGGAGGTCCTGACGGATCTTTATACAAGAGGTGTTCCGGTAATAGCGGCAACCCATGTTCCCTATTATTCTCAGGTAGATCCCACACTCGAGCAGCTTTCAATGCTCGTCAGAAACAAGGTTTACTACTGGGCACCCAACAGTGAAAACTATATCCCCGATGCGGAGATGTGGGATTATCTGAATCTTCTGTACGGCGATGATTCAAACTGTGCCTACGTTCTTGCAGGACATATGCACGCCGCATGGGAAGGTGAGATAAGGGAAGGACTGACACAGCATATCTTCTCTCCCACATTCATAGGAGTCATCGGTGTTGTACATGTCGTACCCGAAGGATATATTCAAGAAACGGATGTATCCGGGAACTGATCAATCGCACTATAAAAGCTGCCACATTTATGCGGCAGCTTTTTATGTGTCCTAAATATATATCAGGGCCAAGTGCTCAGGATCTGAATATTTCCGAATGCATCCTCAGTAAATATGCATCCCTTGTCGCGGTATCCCGAAGCCTGTCCGATAAGTCTTACATAATACAGGCCTCCGCACTCCGTTATATAATAAGGGATCTGCATACCGGTTACTCCGCCAAGCTTAGCCGTTACATCTTCACAGGTTGTAAGATTCATGAATCCCGCAAGCGTACTGCTCCTGTATGTTGCGGCCATGTTCATATTGCCGTATCTGTCGGAGGATGTCGTCAGATAATAATGACCTCCCGCGTGAACAACCTGAACCACACCGCCAAGCTGATCGGGTACGGGATAGGCTCCCACGAACGCGAAAGTTTTCTTATTGACCACGACGATCCCACCTGCACCCTGACTGCAGAGAAGAATGTTGTTTCCATCTATCGTAAAGGATCTGGTATAAAGCCCGTAAAGAGCAGGGATCTTCTTAACCGCAGAAAGAGTCATTGCATAAGTTCCGGCGGTTCTCTTATAGATATACATCTCTCCCGTATAGGAACTCCATACATAGAAAGATGCGGAAGGAGCATCGTATACGCAGTAGTGAGGCCTGATCCCTACATTCTCAAAACTCTGAAGCTCTATGAATTCTCCGCTCGGAAGTCTGGTATAGGTAGCAACCCTGTTATTGTCTGTATCGGTTACCAGATAGACTGTGCCGTCGGAAGAAATGGAATGGGGCTTATTGAAATCATCTGCCATAACCTTCCAGGAAAAGAGATTATATCCGAGGTTAGGGGTATCGTTGTACAGAATACGGTCATGATAAGTATCCACTATAAAGTTGATACCGTTAAGGGATACCTGCTGTGTTGATACCGCGCTCTTCGAATACTCGCTTGTCTTCAAGGGAAAAACCGTACCCATGCCCGCACCGGGTGCGGCATTTACCACGGTGTGAAATGAAAGCGACATAACAAATGCACATATTATAATTCCAAAAAAATTAAGTGATCTTTTCAAGATAATGACCTCACAATATAAATTATAAGGATATTATAATTCATCTGAGCACAGTCATCAATTCATCAAGCACAGAGCCGGATGAGATCACTTCACACTCCGCTTCCCAGGTTACGGTTTCATCTCCCTTAAAGGCCGTTATCGTAACCTTCAATGAATTTGCGGGATAATCCAGCGGAATCGTAAAATCCGTATTCAGTTCATAAATATACCCCGGAGGATCGGTACGGATCACAGTCCCTGCATAATCCCGGCATATATCCGGAACATATGAGCCGCAGATATAAAGAACGTCATACTTACTTAAACTCTCGTCTTCAAAAGAAACCAAAACCGCGTCGGGATATCCCCACACTTTTGAAACGACGTATCCGCTCTCTCCTTTTTTGATATATCTTCTACCCATTTCATCGATCAAGGGTCCCGAGACAAAATCCAGTAACCTGACTATTTCTCCGCTTACATCAAGTTCGGTAAGACCCGCGCTCTCCTCAATCCCGGAATTTCCGACGTTATCCTCCGAACTTACCCTTATGACAAATCTTCCGTTAAAAAGCATATTTTCAAAACATGCTTCTTCCGAATCGGGATCCATTTTGAGTTCCATGGCGTAATGATCGCCTGTGCTCCGAATCGAAGACTCCAGTCCGTTATCAAGATTTACTATGTTTACGGTAAATCCTTCTTTAAGCCCCGCACCGCTGTCACGAACATAGAGGTCTATGACAACATCATCAAATCTTCTGTCCACAACATATTCCATTGTGACATTCGATATATTGCACTCTGAAAGCCTGACATATCCGGAGCCGTTAACAGAAACCATGCACTCGGGAGCCGTTCCGTCACCGATCAGGGTTATTCCGTGAGTCAGATCATCCTGCAGATTGCTTGAAACAATGCCGTCAGCAAGACCATATATATCCCATCCCGATTCCAAATGAGCATGGGCCGTGGGGTAGATATACATCTCTTCTTCGGACATGGTAGTGTATTCGCCGGTAAATGAAAGGCGGGCACTTCTTTCGCTTCTAACCGCATCCTTAACTTCCGCACATTGCATCGTAAACGGCCCGAAATACCTGGTATCCGTCACCCGGGCATCACAGTCTTCTAAAATATTCATATTCCTGTCAAAAGAAAACTCCGCGTATTCGCTTCCGCTCCTGTGAATGCGTGCGGTATCGATCTGATATGAGTTTCTTGCATATCCCATTATCCGTGCAGAAAAATCAAGCAAAAACGCAGTGCTTCCGTCCGCTCTCACATAATAGGTCCTGTCTCTTTCAGGGCTTGCATATACACCGGTTTGCTGCACGATGTTCAGATCTTCTGTCACAATGGGATAAGGGATGTGAGCGCCCTCTCCGTCTATCGCCATGCTGAAAACCGTGCTGTTATTACCCGCCCTGTCGGAAACAACGATATGGATATATCTGTCATCACCGCAGGGAGTATAGGTAATAAGTGTCTTTTTATGCACCTTTTCCTCCGGCAGATGACATGACCAAATTTCCGTTTACGGTGATATATGAAGCTTCACCGCCGTAGCAGACGCTTCCGTTTGCATTACTCGTCGCGCTCCCTGCTTTGCCGGTATATATGCCTATTACATCTCCGCTGTTCAGAAAAATCCTGCATGATGAATACTCTCCGTTTTCTCCGGCATATTGTCCGTATGAACCGCCTGCACCTCCCCACAGACCGAATGTATATATACCGGATACAGGTGCACTGTACTCAGAATATTTTCCGCCGCCTGCGTATGTCCTTACGCTTCCTCCGGAATATGCTCCCTTGTCATCGTATGCAGCTTCTCTCCAGTTAAATGACGGATAGTCGTCAGAGATAAAATACCGGTACAGATCGTATTCCGTAGCACGCGGAATATTAAGGTCCGTAAGTCCG
Source organism: Lachnospiraceae bacterium (assembly GCA_018056425.1). Lineage (GTDB taxonomy): Bacteria > Bacillota > Clostridia > Lachnospirales > Lachnospiraceae > AC2028. Next base: position 52,260 of record JAGPFR010000012.1, on the reverse strand, counting down.
TTATATCTGAGAAGGCCAAAATCTTCATTTCCCATATAATCCGGTGAAGCGGTCATATCCAAGCCGGAAAAAGAAGCATAGAGCACAGTATCTGATTCAGGTATGTACAGATCACCGCCTTTTCCGACATATGTGTCAGGTTTTGCCGAAGGATCGGTATACCATCCGTCAAAAACCAATCCCTGAAATGTTCCGGCAGGGAGTACGATCGATGTACTTTTCCACTCGGCGGTAGCAGTATCGCAGTTTTCATTAACTTCCGAAGAATGTACATATATAAAACCGCCGTCCGAATAAACATCCGTGATCCTGCCTGACATATGCCCCGATATATGAATATCCCCTTCGCTGATATCTACCCGGCGGGCTCCGGATTCTTCCGATTCTATTTTCCAGCCCGTAAGGAGCGTTGATGCATACATATCGGGAACAGGATTTCCGCCGTAAGTGACAAAACTCACTTTGTAACCGTTTGGACGGGTAAGCAGCTCCGGTGAAACATTTGTTATATCCAAATAGCCCTTCGAAAAAGAATTTGATCCTGCGACGAATGACCCGTTAACAACTCCGTTGTATGATCCGCCCGAATCTCCAAACGAGCCTCCGGAAATGTTAAGAGTTGAGTCCGTTTTCTTCCAGACAGCATATAGAACTATTTCCTTATTATCCGATGCATCGCCGCTGTCACCCAGATACGTAAAATAATTTTCCAGGCTTAAAGTCGATGACTTATCACAAAAAAGAACCTGTCCCGAAGGTGTATCGCTCCATCCTGCAAACACATAACCCGGACGCTTAAATGCGTTTTCTTTTAACCGGGTATCTCCTGTTACGGGATTTCCCTCATACTCAGTCGCTCCTCCGTAATAACACTGCGAGCCTGTCATGCTTCCATTTGTTGCACCGTTTCCATCGTAGGTGATCCTGTATCTGTTAGCAGATACAAAACAGTTACATACATGGGAAGACATGTGAAGATCGTTTTCCAGATTATCCCCGCGAAGAGGACATATAAACATATACTCTGCAGGATACTTGCTTCTGAAATCCTCATCCCCCGCAAAGATATATCCGATCCTTCCTACGCAGTCATCATTTGTATAAACAAGCCCCGTAAGCTGCGTTCCGCAGTCAGCACAGTATGCTATCCATCCCGAATCATACTGCCCGCCGCATTTGATATTGGGCAATCCGTTTATACCGTAATATTCGTAATCCCCGGCAGCTTCAAAGGGGCCATGAATACAGCGTGCATCGACATGCGACAAAACCCATTGCCCGCCGGGCACGACCGTATTGTTCAGCATGGCGGAATAATAATGATGACCGGCGGGCAATGGTCCCTGTAATTCTCTTCTGGAAACAACACCGGCAGGGATTATCTCATCTCCCGCATTTCCCCTGTAGATACTTACTCCGCCGCCGTATATGTATGCACCGGAAGCTGTGACGGAATAACCGTCCGGATGTATGGTCGTCCAGGCAATGCCCTGCGTCCCTTCGTAGAAACGTATATACGGATTCTGCCTGTAAGTTTCAAGCACCGCATCCGGTGACGGAAGTCCTGATGCTTCGGCCACACCTGCGGCAAATCCCGATAACAGTATCAATGCGGATATCAGAGTAACTGCGATCACAAGTATCAGATTCTTTACGTATTTCTTTTTCAAATAATTACCTCCCGTTTTCAAGACACAAAAAAAGAGACCCACGTCTTCCCTTTGGGAAAACATAAGTCTCTTATTTGAACGTTGTAATAGAAGCGGTTTTAAACCGTGGTCAGACTATATCACAGTTTTTTGATTCTTTCAATAGCCTCGAGAGTATTCTCGTAAGTTCCGAATGCGGTGAGTCTGAAGAAGTGCTCTCCGCTGGGACCGAAGCCCGATCCGGGAGTTCCTACGACATGTGCCTTGTCGAGAAGGAAATCGAAGAATTCCCAGCTGGTCATATTGTTTGGAGCTTTGAGCCAGATGTAAGGAGCGTTTACTCCGCCCGATACGCTGTAGCCCGCGCTCTTAAGGCCTTCGTAGATCACCTTTGCATTGTTCATGTAATAAGCAACCTGCTCTTTTAACTGCTTCTTCCCTTCTTCGGAATAAACAGCTTCGCCGGCTCTCTGAATGATGTAGGGAGCTCCGTTGTACTTGGTTCCGTGACGTCTTGCCCAGAGAGGATGAAGAGGAGTATCTCCTGCCTTAAGATCCTTGGGAATTACGGTAAAGCCTAGTCTTACGCCGGTAAAGCCCGCATTCTTGGAAAATGATCTGAACTCGATCGCACAGGTTCTTGCTCCTTCACACTCATAGATCGAATGAGGGATGTTGTCCTCGGAAATATATGCTTCGTAAGCCGCATCATAGAGGATGACGGCTCCGACCTTATTGGCATAATCAACCCACTTCTGAAGTTCATCCTTGGTGATGGCAGAACCGGTGGGGTTATTGGGATAGCACAGATAGATAAGATCGGGAGTCTCTGCAGGAAGCTCGGGAGCAAATCCGTTTTCTTCAAGACAGGGCATATATATCACGTCGGACCAGTTCTCGGTCTTGGGATCATACGTTCCGGTTCTTCCTGCCATTACGTTTGAATCAACGTAAACGGGATAAACCGGATCACAGACCGCGATCTTATTGTCCACGGAGAAGATCTCCTGAATGTTTGCGCAGTCTGACTTGGCACCGTCTGAAACAAAGATCTCATCAGCCGAGATATCGCATCCTCTCTGCTTGTAATCGGTATCTGCGATCACGTTTCTCAGAAACTCATATCCGAGATCGGGAGCATATCCCCTGAACGTATCCTTATTTCCCATCTCATCTACAGCGCTGTGAAGAGCGGTGATGATTACTGGAGCCAAGGGCTGTGTTACATCACCGATTCCGAGTCTGATGATCTTTGCATCGGGATGAGCTTCACTGTACTCTTTTACCTTCTTTCCGATGGTGGAAAAAAGATAGCTTCCGGGAAGCTTTAAATAGTTATCATTTACTTTGACCATTTTCGTCTCCTTTTATTTCTTAAGAGCCCTGCTTTTTTTCAGGATCTCAGTTAATTCATCCGGGTTAAATACATAATCGGTATCACAGAAATCACAATGTATCTCTACATCCTTGCCGGCTTTGATAAAGTCCGTGATCTCTTTTTCACCCAGGCTTACAAGCACTGCCTCGACTCTGTCTCTTGAGCAGTCACACTTGTATGCCGTGTCGTACCTGTCATTGAATCTGACATCAAGACCTCTGAGAACTTCCTCGATCATATCCTCGGGAGTCATTCCCGCATCGAGCATTTCGGTAACACTCTTCAGACTCTTCAGGTTATTCTCAATGACAGATATATCTTCATCGCTTGCATCAGGCATCAGCTGAATGATAAATCCGCCGGAACATCTGACGGTATTGTCCCTGTTCATCAAAACGCCGAGTCCTACGGATGAAGGAGTCTGTTCGGATACCGCAAAATAATACGTAATGTCCTCTGCGATCTCTCCTGTCTGAAGAGCGATCCTTCCGACATAGGGTTCTTTAAGTCCGAGGTCTTTAACTACGATAAGATCGCCGTTTCCGATGGCGGTTGATACTCCGAGATGTCCGTTACCGTGTGCGGGAACAATACAATCCGGAACGGGAGTATATCCTTTTACGTTACCGTGTGAATCCGCACAGACTGTAAGTCCGCCCGAAGGTCCGTCGGATTTTATCTGAATCGTAAGCTTGTCCCCGTCACCCTTCATCATGATACTCATCATCGCAGCCGCGGTGAGAGTTCTTCCGAGAGCCGCACTCATAACGGGACTGGTGTTGTGGAGTCTTCTTGACTCTTCACAGATATTACGGGTGGTGCAGGCAAAAGCCCTGATATGGTAATCAGCCGCAGTTGCGGTAACGATATAGTCTTTTGTATTATTTTCTTCTGACATTAATCCATCTTCCTAAGGACCGCATATATTCTTTCGGTTTCATCCATAACCTCTTTTTCCGTTTCGGAATCGACCATATATACGATCTCCAATCCGTGTGCCGCAGAAAGCCTTTTGATGTCACTTGCTTCGATTCCTCTCTGCAGGTGTGTTTCTTCGGCACGTTCATATAATCCGTCTTCTCTTTTTATAAAAAGAGTAAGATCGTACTCGTTGACATTTTCTTCTTCGTCGTAATAATTTTCCCAGATAAACGATACATCCTCACCGGCTTCCGCAATGGTGGATTCGCCTATCGACTCTCTGTATTTGTAAGAAGTATTACAATCGAAAATAAATAATCCGCCGGGGTATAGGAACTTGGAGATTCCCGCAAAAGCATCATCAAGATCTTCATCTTCCAGCAGATAGTTTATACTGTCGCAAATGCTCACGGCAGTTCCTATCGTGGAATACAGATCCAGCTCTCTCATATCCTGGTTAAGATACATGATCTGTCTGTTTTCGTCCGAATCCATGGCCCTCGAAAGCATCTCGGGTGATGAGTCGATGCCGAAAACATCATAACCCAGATCATGGAGTTTGCGTGTGACGGTTCCCGTTCCGCATCCGATATCGGCAACCAGATTTCTTTCACTTTCAAGAAGAGCTTCTTTGCTTTCGGAATCCGCAGCGTATGCAGTTTTAGTCTTGCTGATACCGAACCTTTTGATATCGCGGTCGATCCGGTCCGTCCACGCATCATAAGGAACGTCATTCATCAGCTCATCATATACACCTGCAAATGCCTGGTAAGAATCCAATTCAGCCTCCGATTCCTATTATGGTAAGTATACCGGCAGTTCCGAGTCCCATGATGGTTCCGGCCAGAACTACACCCAGCATGACCGCAATGACACTCTTCTTAAAATCCATATCGAGGATACTTGATGCAAGAGTTCCGGTCCAAGCGCCGGTTCCGGGAAGCGGAATTCCTACGAAGAGGAAAAGAGCCCAGTAAAGTCCGCGTCCTGCTTTTTCCTGAAGCTTTGCTCCGCCCTTGTGTCCCTTTTCAAGACAGAAGGTAAAGAACTTTCCGATGATCTTCTTATCCTTGCCCCACTCCAGAACTTTTCTTGCAAAAAAGAAAATAACGGGAACGGGAAGCATATTTCCGAGGATACAGATGGGATAAAGGATTCTGATATCAAGTCCTTTTGTAACTCCGTATATTGCGGCTCCCCTTATCTCCACAAGAGGTACCATGGAAATAAAAAAACTGATTATGTAATCGATCATTTATTTTTCTCCTTAGTTTAAGATCTCTTTTAAATTAGCGACAAGCGTGTCACATTCCTCATCCGTGCCGACGGTTATCCTCAGATATTCGCTGATACGGGGTTTATTCCAATATCTGACATAGATATTTCTGCTCTTAAGTTCCTTGAAGATATGCTCTGCGGGAACCGATGCATGTTTTGCAAAGATGAAATTAGTCTTGGAATCCTGGAATTCAAATCCCAGCTCCCTGAGCTGGCCTTTAAGTCTTTCTCTTGTAGCGATGATCTTTTCACAGGTAGATCTGAAATACGCATCATCCCTTACGGCTTCAACACCTATCTCAAGAGTGATGGAATTCATCGTATAAGAGTTGTATGAATATTTCACATCATTAAGGTACCCGATCATCTTCTCGCTGCCGATGGCAAATCCGATCCTGAGTCCTGCCATGGATCTGGACTTGCTGAATGTCTGGATAACGAGAAGATTGTCATATTCGTCAAGAAGTTTAAGCGCACTCTCGGAACCGAAATCAACATACGCTTCATCAACTATGCAGACCACATCACGGTTTGCATCAAGTATCTTCCTGATCCCGTCAAGTCCCATGAACACACCTGTGGGAGCATTGGGATTGGCTATTACGACTCCTCCGTTTTCCTTCTCATAATCCTCCGGATGAATCCTGAATTCATCATCAAGCGGAATCTGCTCATAGGGGATCTTAAAAAGTGATGCCCACACATCGTAGAAGGAATAGGTAATATCCGGGAAAAGAATACTTTTATCCGAATTGAAAAAAGTAAGAAAAGCCATCGCAAGAACGTCATCGGAACCTACTCCGACAAAGACCTGCGAGGGCTTCACGTTATATTTTTCCGCAAGCGCATTTGTCAGTGTATGGCAATCCGCCTCGGGATATTTCTTTAAAAGAGATACATCGAAGTTCTTAAGAAGTGCCTCCACTCCCGGTGCGGGAGGATAGGGATTTTCATTGGTATTGAGCTTGATGACTTTGCCCGCAGGCTGCTCACCCGGAACATAAGGTACTACTTTTCTGACATTTGATTCCCAATTCATGCTTTTGCCTCTATATCTTCCGCAAATTTCTGACCCACCTCGGGCAGGCCCATTTGCTCATATACTCTCTTAAGTCCCTCTGCGGCATCTTTGCCGGAGGATGTGATGTAGATCGAAGGAAGTGTTTCGAACGCCGCATTGTAATACCAGATAGCAGCTTCTTCAAAGTCCTGGATCCTCTCATAGAAAAGTCCGAGTTCCATACATACTTCCGACGAAGGATCGGTTGCCATGGTTTTGGTTATATACTTGAAAAACATGACGATATCGCCATGAATCCTGGCAATATGTGCGATCACAAGGCATGCCTTGTTGACGCTGTCCGGATCAAGATTCGTATCTGCAGCACATGCTACGAAGTAAGGAAGCGCATTCCTGAAATCATCTTCGCTTCCGGTGATAAAAAGCTCTCTGACATACATATCAAAGAGTCTCTTGCTGAGCTGTCCGCCGCCGATGGTCGACTTGGAGAAGATCTCAAGATCCCTGCTTCCGTGATTTGCCTCGGGCTTATGTGTGATCACGATATCGCTGTCGTAAATGACGGGGTCGAGTCTGATCATCTCATGGACAGGATCCTGCCAGACAAACTGTCTTAAACGCTTAAACATCTTGGGTCTTAATTCCTCATCGAAATTATAGACCGTTGCATGCTCGAGCTGATTGCCGTATCTCATCTGAACTATCTCGACCTCTTCGGGAAGAATGGCTTTCAGATTGGCAAACTTCTCATGATTTGCTTCGTCGAGGATCTCATCCGCATCAGCAGAATAGATATAATCACAGGTTGCCTTTGAAAATGCGAAATTCCTCGCATCGGAAAAATCTCCGGTCCAGGCAAAGTCATATATCTTATCGGTATACTTACGCGCGATGTCCTTGGTCTTATCCGATGAACCTGTATCGACAATGACAATCTCATCCATAAGATCATTGATACTGTCAAGGCATCTCGCAAGGATGTTCTCTTCATTTTTGACTATCATTACGCAAGATATCGTCATAAGAAATGTCCTCCCGGAAGACAAAGCAAAAGCCGTTTATGTGATACGAGCATACATGGTGTATTTTATCACAAAATACGCCCCCTTAACAACATCGGGACGCGGGCATTCATGCATATTTTACCGTTATTCACAGGAATTTTATGATAGGACTTGACAGAAGGGAAAAGGAGTTGTATATCTTGTATTAGTTGGAGTAATACAAAGAATACAAAATACTTTCGCAAGTAAGAAATCAAAACATTAAACCTTATGAAACGAGGCATATTATGAGAGAAAAGACAACCAAGAAACAATTCATACTGTATATGATCGGAACATTCGGTATTGCATGGGTGATAATGGTCATCGCAAGCCTCCTGGCACAGAAGGGCAACATTATAGCCTTTCAGCTGCTTTTATCCGTTTGCATGTTCGCCCCCATGGCAGGAACACTCATAGCAAGAATCCCTCTTAAGGGAATGGGATTTATTCCCAGACTCGGCGGAAAGGTTCGTTTTATTTTCCTGGCTCTCTGGACTCCCCTGCTGGTATCCGCACTGGGAGCATGGCTTTATTTCATTATTTTCCCGGACAGATACGATCCGGAACTCACGACCCTTACTTCTACCATACCGGAAGCTGCACTTGCACAGTACGAAGCCTTGGGAATGTCCATTAAAACCCTTGTGATCATCTCCATCGTCCAAGCCGTAACATATACCCCCTTCATCAATATGTTCCTTGCATTAGGTGAAGAGATAGGCTGGAGAGGCGCCCTTTACCCTTATCTCAAGGACAGATTCGGAACCACTCCCGGACGCATCATCGGCGGTATCATCTGGGGTATGTGGCACTGGCCCGTAATGATACTTGCCGGATATGAGTATGGAACAGATTACCCCGGAGCACCCTTCCTCGGACTTTTTGCATTCTGTATTTTCGCCACGGCGGGTGGAATCGTTGCGGACTATTACTATGAGAAGACAGGTATCATCTGGATACCCTCACTCTTCCACGGAGCCATCAATGCTCTTACAATATTCGCTTATTTATCAAAGCCCGAATATGCGAATCTGATGATCTTCGGACCTCATACCGTAGGACTTATCTCCATGATCCCCACCGTAATACTTGCCATTATCCTCTCAATCTGTTCGGGTAAAAATAAAACAGCAAAGGAGACCGAATGATGATAATACGTATCAACGAATTATCGGACGTCCCGATATATATGCAGATACGAAATCAGATCGTCATGGGCATCTCTTCCGGCGAACTTGAAGGAGGCGAGCAGCTCCCCACAGTCAGAGCCCTGGCCATGGAAATGGGTATAAACACCATGACGGTCAGCAAAGCGTATCAGCTTCTAAAAACCGAAGGCTATATCATGACGGACCGCAAAAACGGTGCCAGAATAAGAACCTCTATCAAACAACAGGGCATCATCAGTGACGGCAATAAAACAGAGCTTAAAAGGATAGTCTCGGAATGCCGGTTATCAGGCGTATCAAAAGCAGACCTGTTAAATCTTATCGATGAGTTTTACGGAACGGAAGGCTGAGGAATAATATGAATACTTTTTTCGGAATAATAATGTTTATATGTCTGGTACCCACTATCTGGATAACCTATTCGCTTTTGTATCCCCGTAAATGGCGGGAAAAAAAGCTCATATTCGGAGTCACAAACAGGAAAGAATTTACCGAACCGGAAGTATCCGAAAAGATAGATTCCATCACGGATAAAAACAATAAAGCCGCTTTCAGGCTTAACATTGTATTTACCGTGATCTCAGTAGTCCTCCTGTTCCTCGGAACACTGCCCATGAGAACATTCATATGGGTAATGCTTGTCTTTATAGCTGTTTTTGCCATATCCGTCCCTTATATTTTCGGCAACAAAGAAATGAAGGCTCTTAAAAAGAGCCTTGGATTAATTGCTGAAAAAGGCATCAGCTATACAGATCTTAAAACCGTGGGAACCGTAAGAGCCCTGAAACCGGGTTCAGTAATCCTCCCCAATATCGTGGGAATTTTGACCGTTATCATCGCGCTTCTTGCCGATCTTAAGATCATCAAAACATCAGATTTGGCGGCGGCAGGAACATTTCTTGCAACTTCTGTGTGCGGATCCATATTTCTGGTCGGTATCATGATAACCATCATCGGTTTCGTCATGGATCGTATCAAAAGCGAAGTTATATCAACAGACAGTGATATAAATGCCAACTACAACAGAGCCAAGAAAAAGAATATGGCAAAGATGTTCGTGCTGATGTTATGGGCAAACTCCATCTTAGGGTGTGCACTCTCACTCCTTGAAATACTCTCAGGTTCCGGCATCGTCATGATCGCAGGAATAGGTTTATATATGATCCTGGTCATGGGTGCGCTTGCCATATTTGTACATACCGATCAGAGCATAGAGAAGATCTATCACAAGGATATGACTGTGATTCAGGATGATGACGATTTCTGGATTGCGGGAATGTTCTACTACAATCCTTCGGACAAGAGACTCAACGTAGAGAAACGGGCAGGTGTCGGAAGCACCATAAACATGGCTCATCCCGCAGGCAAAGTCATTGGATTTCTGGCTGCGCTATCCATCGTATTCTCAATCCTGGTTATCATATGGGTCGGAATGCTGGAATCCACTCCCATCAGTCTCAGAGTTTCCGACGGAAATGTCATATGTCATCAGTTAAGAGATGAGTATGTGATACCGGTAAGCGATATCGAAAGTGTTGAATACATAGAAGATATCCGAGGATTAAGATTTGTACGCACAAACGGTACAGGTATGGAAACCCTTCTGAAAGGCAATTTCAGTGTGGAGGGTGAAGCATGTAAAGTATTCCTCGCTCCCGATAAAATGGTAGCCATTAAGATCGTTACCTCTTCCGGTAAGATTTATTACATAAGCAGCGCAACTCCTTCAGAAACATGCTCTGTCTATGCTCAGCTTAACGAGTCACTATAATGACACATATCACAAATGCAATTGATATATATGGAATAAAAGGAACCGGGGAGATCAGCTTTCCCCGGTTTCCTATATTGTTGAGAAGCTTTTGATGAACCGACAAAAGGATCAGTGATATGAACATATGGTAAATATGCCCTTCCAGTCCGCTACCCAGGAAGATCAAAATTACGGCACAGCAGGAAAAAGCATGGCTGTCGGCCCTTCCGTAAAATCTGCACATAATATGTTCCTGGATAAATATCGCAAAAAGGCATTCCAAAAAATCCCAAAATCCGGGACAAGACATTGAGACAGGTAATATCAAAAGACATGCCGGAGCGCATATCCACCAGATGACATCCGCTACCTTTTTGGTAAGTATGTCTTCCGCGGAAGCTAAGGCAAGGCAGAGGACAACCGTAATAAGTGAAAACATATACATCAGAATCTTTTCACCACATACATATATCCGTTCCTAAGGCCTCCGTAAAAAGCAGATAAACAGCTCCGGATATGGCAAAGGACCCAAGAAGATCAAGAAGTCTCGGAAGATCATCTCCTGTTTTCTTAAGTGCCGATATTTCCAGACATCTGATCACGATATAGACTCCGGCCAGAAAAATCCCGCATGCTATCAGTGACGGAATAAATCCAAGCAGCAAACCTGCGGATATCAGTATCAAAGCACTCATGATGCTTAATCCTGCTATGAATTTTTCCGAAGTCATTTTCGGATGCTTTCTTTTGATACAGCTGTATTCAAGTGCTCTGTCAATTCCGGCAAGAAATGTCTCTTCTTCAATTCTTTCTTTGATCCTCTTTCTTCTTTCGATCGCGCTTTTTGTTTCATTCTTATCTATCCTCACCGCCATATACATCGCGGCTTTTCTGATCTTCTCGGTACCTTTCGCTCTTTCCATAAGTCCGTATAAGCCTGCTGCCAGAAGGATAAATACGCACACATTACAAAATGCGTTCATAGTCCAGTTCCCTCCTTTCCTCGTTCCAGCCCTTGCATGCGTATACATTGGCTACCTTGAAATCCTTCATAAAGACCAGTGTCTTGAAGCAATCCATCATTCTCATAAGTTCATTTCTGGAATATCTGCTCTCATACATCGCATAATCAACAAGTTTATCCGGTGCTCTCATGGCGGAGGTTGAATGAATCGTTCCCGCACAGATCTGTCCGGTACATGCCGCATTCAGGATCCGAGATATCGGGATCGTCGATAAGAGGAGTCAGCACCGAGTATCCGAAGATATATTCCTCAAACTCTTTGATAAGGCCGTCCCTAAGGCTTACATCCCCGTCAAATCTTGAAAGGATGTATTCACCCGCATCAGCCATAAATTTTTCTTTTGTGATAACGCCGCGTCTTAATAAGATGAGTTCGTTTCCCCTGCGCGATATGTATTCATCCGTAAGGGATTCAAGAAGATCGCGGGCATTTTCGGTAGTATTAATCATTTATTCACCCGTAAAGCTGCCCGCAAAAAGACATGATAAAAGGGCAGTTCTTTAAACTGCCCAAACTGATGGTGAGGACAACTTTACAACAAGGAGCACAAAGGGTCAACTTAAAAAATGCAAAAATCAAAAAATCGGCCAAATGCATAAAAAAGCCCTCCGGGATAACCCCGGAGAGCCCTGGAATCCAGTATTTTAAAGGCTTTCCCTTTTTGTGAAAAATGCCTTTGTTGTACTTTTTGCCCGCACATGTTAAAATATTGTCTGTCAAAAGAAACTCACGCATGTAGCGTAAAAAGGAGTATCTTATGGAATCAGGAATCTTTTTGGTACTTGCAGGCGGACTGCTTGTCGTAATAATCGCAGCTGTTGTTGTTTCCGCTGTAACTTCAGTCGTAAGCGGTGTTATTGGTGCTGAAGAGGACGACGATTAACTCTTGCCTTCTTATCTCCCAGTTTCATTACCGTAACTGCTGCAACTATCGCAATAGCCAGCAGTATTATAGCTGCCCACCCGGCAGCTTTTATTTTGCCGATATTGAAGCATCTTACGTTGATCCACATCTGATTGATACGGGCATTTGCCTCGGTATCGAAATATCTCATGACCGCACTTCTGTCGGTAACCTCCTTGGGAGGATACTGTGCAAAAAGCTGGCGGTAAGTCTGGTCTTCGGGAACGGTGAGCACGTATTCTCCGCCGGAGCCTGCGTCAAAGAAATATCCGATATCATATTCTTCGGTATCTTCCTCATCCTCATCTGCAGAATATGTCCAGTCGATATATTCAAATATCTGATCTCCGTCGGTTCCGCCGGCTATTGATGAGGTGTAGCCGATATAGTACATATTTCTGACAGCATTGTCAGGTCTTGACAGGAAGTTTACGAAAGCTTCGCATGCCTTCTGCTTTTCGGCATCTCCTTTTATTCCCGCATCAAGCATTACCCAGCCGTCGAACCAGAGGTTGGTGCACTCTTCCGGAACGGAATAAGCCAGATAAACATCCTCTTCTTCGGCAAGATCCATGGAATAAACCGCGTCCCCGGACCACTGGAGATTTGAATAGATCTTACCGGTTACCATATCGGATTTACCCGAATCGGTTTCAAAAGAATACACGATGTCCTTGACTCTCTGAAGGTATTCAAGAGCCTCCGCAACGGTCTCTTCGGAGGTGTCATTCATTTCCGCTCCGAGTCTTTCGTGATAATCGGGATCGTTTAAAAACTCCTCACTTAAAAACAGATCTCCCTTTAAGGCACCGAGTGCGGCAAAATAGCTGTCACGCACATTGTCCTTGGTCGTGATCTGACGTATATAGTTTTCATTTACAAGAAGCTTCCATGTGGATACTTCTTCTTCGGTAAGATATTCCGGATTGTACAGAAAGCCGAGTACCCCCCACATATAGCATGCGGCGTACTCATTCCAGTATTCACCGTTTATCTCATTGGTCTCGAAAGTCTCCCTGATAAAAGGGGAAACATTTCTGATGTAGTAATTGTATTCGTTATCTTCGTCGAAGAATTCGTCGCTGTAGGGAACGAGTTTTCCTTCGGACATGAGCTTCATGATCATGTACTCGGAAGGAGCCACAAGATCGAACTCATCGCCTAAAGTGAGCATGTTATAGAGCTCTTCATTGGTTCCGAAACAGCTGTACTCAACCTTTACTCTCTGACCGTAGGTCTCGTAATACCACTCCTCGAAATCTTCATAGAGGGCATTCTCACCGAATATATCTCCCGATTCCAGGTCAATGACTTCATCCTCATCCCAGCCGCCTTCATCGATGTACTCTTCCCAGTTGCAGACTCTGATGGTGATAACATCTTCTGCAGCCTGTGCAGGGATGGAAGGTATTATTCCCGACAAAAGAATACCGGCACTTGCCAGAGAGATCATTTTAGAGGAGAGTTTCTTAAACGTCATCATGCATTTGCCCTCCTCATCTTATTTACTTTCTTCTTATCCTTGTTTGCGGTATTTCTGTTCATTCCGATGCAAATGACCAGAACGATCGCAAAGATAACGGTGGAAAGAGCCCAGAGCGCTGTCTTGATATTGGTCTGCGATCCCCTTGTCGCATTAACGACATAGGTTGAGATCGTATCAAATGAAGCGGGTTTTGTATAGGTTGCCACGAAATAATCATCAAGAGAAAGCGTTACAGCCATTACAAATCCGGATACAATGCCGGGCATGATCTGGGGGATAACTACTTTCCTGACGGCAACCGAAGGTGATGCTCCAAGATCAAGCGCAGCTTCATAGATGGAAGGATCCATCTGTCCGAGCTTGGGGTATACCGAGAGATATACGAAGGGCGCACAGATAACGGTCTGTCCGGCAATAAGCGGGAAAAACGTATCCTTGTTGATACCGAATACGATCACCAGAAGGATGCACACCGAAAAACCGGTGACAACATCGGCATTAACAACGGGCACCTGGTTCACTATTCTGTATGCGGAAGTTACCGCAGGCTTTGAATAGAAGGAGCCGAGCGCACCGAGCGTTCCGAGAACGGTTGAGATGACCGCAACGGATATTGCGAGGAAAACAGTATCTCTTATCATCTCCATAAGTTCGGGAGTTGTGAAAAGAGTTACATAGTTTTGAAGTGAAAAGCCCGCCCTCTGTCCTATGGTCGAAGCATCCGTGAAGCTGTAGAAGGCAAGGATAAGTATCGGCGCATAAATGAGCAGCAGCACGATGAGAAGAATGACGGGAGTCAGGACTGCTTTCTTTTTCATAATACAGATCCTCCTCTCACGGTCTTCTCGCCTTCATTGCCTCCGACTACGAGCGTAAAGATGCATATGATCACAAGGAGGATCAATGAAATGGTCGATCCGCCGTGCCAGTCGTATGCGGAGAAATAGCTTCCGATAAGGCTGCCCATGATATAGGTGCTGTTGTAGAGCATATCAAGGACAACATAGTTGGTCATCGCAGGCAGAAATACCATTGATATCCCGCTGATGACACCGGGCATTGAAAGGGGAAGAAGCACCCGAAGGAATGCCTGTACCGAATCGGCACCGAGGTCGGAAGCCGCTTCAAGCAGGCTCTTGTCGATCCTTGAGATCTGATTGTAGATGGGAAGTATCATGAATGGCAGGAAATCATAAGTCATTCCTATGACGGAATTTGCAAAAGGATGAAGTGCAAGATTTCCCTCGATCACGGTAAGGAGCTCTTTGAGAGCTGTTATGCGAAGCGTGAAGTTGATCCACATGGGCATGATCATGAGCATAAGGATCGCACTCTTGGATGAGATCTTACTCATAGCAAGGGCATATGCCGCAGGATATGCGATAAGAAGGCATATCAAAGTAGTGGCAAAAGCAAGGAAGAGCGAATACATGAGAGTTCCCAATGTATTCGGATCCGTGAAAAAGTTTATGAAATTGCCGACTCCCGGCCTTCCGCTCGCATCGGTAAATGCGTACTTTACGATAACAATGAGCGGAAGTACGACGAACACCAGGAGATACAGCGCATAAGGAATACCTAAATATTTCCTCTGAAATGTTCCTTTCATTCTATTCTCCTGTTATTTGGCAAGTGTGAACGTCATCTTTTCTGCGGGCATGATAAGACCGACTATATCTCCCAGGTTCCAGAGGTACTCATCGTCTACGATAAGGTCGTGACCTCTTGCGGTACGGATGACATAGCTGTAATGGTCTCCTTTATATATAAGGTTGACGATCTCGCCGGATGTAAGTCCCTTCTCGGCATCATCGGTAAGTTCGATATCCGCAGGTTCGATGGATATATGGATCCTGATATTCTCGGGTCTGATGGTTTCTCCTGAAGAATCCTTAAGAATACCGTCAGTAAGAGTCGAACCCTTGATGATCCGGGTGATATCTGCTTCGATCTCTTTTCCGTTATATTCAAGTCCGTATTCGTCCGTGATATCCGCATCGAATCTGGTGGTGTGGTCTTCGGCGATCATGATGTGGATTCCGTCAGGCTCAAGGCACATTCCGACCTCTTCTCCAATTTTCGGAGTTTTGGTGGACTGAATCACCATCTCGTACTTGCCGCTTTCTACGGTTATCTCATAATGGATTCCCTTGAATACGACATTGGTAACGATGCCCTTTACCGTTCCTTTATCGGGTGCGGTCAGGATAACGTCCTCGGGACGGACAACCGCATCGATCTGGGTTCCCTCGGGAACATCATCCATGCAGTCAAACTCACCGCCGCAGAATCTTACCTTTAACTTACCGGTCATGATCCCTTTGAAAATATTACTCTCACCGATAAAGTCCGCTACGAACGCGTTCTTTGGCTCGTTGTAGATATCTTCGGGAGTTCCGATCTGCTGAATCTGTCCGCCGTTCATAACGACGATCTTATCGGACATGGTCAGGGCTTCTTCCTGATCATGGGTTACATATATGAAAGTAATACCGAGCTTATCATGCATGGACTTAAGCTCGATCTGCATCTCTTTTCTCATCTTGAGATCGAGAGCACCGAGGGGCTCGTCCAGAAGAAGAATCTCGGGTTCATTGACAAGAGCACGGGCTATGGCGATACGCTGCTGCTGACCGCCGGAAAGAGTTGCCACGCTTCTTTCTTCAAAGCCTTCAAGGTCAACCATTTCAAGGACATGCTTAACCTTCTTATCTATCTCCTCACGGTCCATTTTCTTAAGCTTAAGACCAAAGGCGATATTGTCATGGATATTCATGTGGGTAAAAAGTGCATAGCGTTGGAAAACCGTATTTACGGGGCGCTTGTTGGGCGGAAGCTTAGAGATATCCTTGCCTCCGAGTAAGATCTGACCGCTGGTGGGTCTGTCAAAACCTGCGATCATTCTAAGAGTCGTGGTCTTACCACAACCTGAAGGTCCGAGGAATGTGACGAACTCGCCTCTTTCAATCGACAGATTGAAATTATCGACTGCGATGAACCCGTTGTCATCAAACCTCCTGGTAACATTGCGAAGCTCGATTATAGGCTCCGGTACGGTAGAAGATGAATTCATTGCTTTCCTCCGTGGGTCAGTAGACCCGAATTGCGCACATTTTTCCATTTTTTGCAGGGGTATACAATAGGGCCAGGAGGACGGTTTCAGATTGGCTCACAGTCATACCGTGAACCAATCTGAAACGTCCCCCTGGCCCATATTTAATCATCGGTGATCATACTTTGTATTTTCCGACCATATTTCCGAGGTCATCGGACTGTTTCTTGATATTATCGGCCTTATCGGAAACGTTATTGATTATATCCGTGATCTCGGTGCATGCATTTGCGGTAATCTCTGCGGAAGATGCGTTCTCTTCGGAGATTGCCGACAGACTGCTGATCGAATCATTAAGAACATTACATTCTTCACTGATACACTCAACATTTGTCCTGATTGCTTCAAAGTTCTCCTTGGTGCTGTTAATGTTTTCAAACAGCGTGGTAAGGGATTCTTTGGAGTTCATGCTGGTTGTTTCCTGTTTGGACATTACATCGTTAAGCTTGGTAACAAGACCTATCGTCTTATCCGTCTGGGTCTTAAGCTCATCCATGATCGTCTTAATGGAAGCGGAGGATTCATTGGACTGAACAGCAAGCTTACCGATCTCCTCGGCAACAACCGCAAATCCACGTCCCGCTTCACCCGCTCTTGCCGCCTCGATGGAAGCATTGAGCGACAGAAGATTTGTCTGGTTGGCGATGGAGTTGATCACGTCTGCCGCATTGATAACTTCCTCAACGAAACTTCCTACATTACCCATCTCCTCGGTAACCTGCTCGAGCTCACGCATGGATTCCTGAACCGAAGCAATAAGCTCTTCGAATGTTCCGGACACATAATTTGAATTGGATGCCATGCTGTTTGTGCATTCTTTGGCTGTTTCAACAGTATCCGACATTTCGGAGAGACGGTTAACAATATTTCGTACATTTTCGGATGCGTTGTTTACATCCTCAGCCTGCTGAAGCGCTCCGGTTGAAACACCCGAAATGGCATTGGAAAGCTCGTTCATCGTTTCCGTAGCTCTTTCCGTAATACTGGTCAGTTCACTAGATGCGGATACGGAACTGTCCACATTATTCTTAACTCCCGAAACGATATCCCTTATCTGGTCGATAAAGGTATTCATATTACCGGCTATAACTTCAAACTCATCACCCGATGAGATCTCGATCTTCTTGGTAAGGTCTCCGGATCCGTCAGCGATATCACTGAGTTTATTGTTAAGAGTTTTAAATCCTTTATTGATCCTGAAGCAGAGGAAAAGGATTGCAAGAATACTGACAGCTAAAATGATCAGACTGGTAAATACAATCGTGCGGATATTATTGGCGATCTGTTCATCATACCAGTCCGCACTGAAGTCAACTCCTACGATTCCCGCAACCTTGCCTGATGATGTAAATACGGGACTGTATGCACTGTAGTGATTGCCCCACTCATCGGCGTATGGTTCATCGTCAACCGCTCCGGTACCGTTTCCGGCTACTACAAGAGCATCGGTAACTTCCACCTCATCACCCCAGTCAGCCGGCTCCTCGGGATCCGCATCCACAGTGAAAATAAAACCGCTGTCGCTCTTTTCCATACAGTAGATATATTCAAGATCGGTATTATCCCTGTATGCGGCAAGATCATCAAGGACCGAAGCATATTCCTCCGTTTCCTGATCGCCGTCTTCAAGCGCATCAAGAACATCACCGTCAATCTCCGCAGCAGCGGTATTGGCGATGTCTATCATTCTCTGCTTGATAAGATGATCCATTGCGGAGGCTGATTGTTTAACCGATATGGTTCCGAGAACTGCAGTAGCAACAACAAGAATGACAACGTTGATCAGCAAGATCTGTAAGGTAAGACTAATTCTCCGTACCTTCATATTGCTCCCCCTGTTGCAGGTCGATTATCCGCCCAAAGTGCCTGCATCACCCATGGGCATCAAGCTATGGGTATATGTTACCATAACAGGGATAATTAACGCTACAAAAAATGGGCAAAACGAAGAAAAAGGCGGAAGAACCGTTCCTTCCGCCACTTTCATGTTAAATTACCGACTCGATTGCCTTGGAGAACTGATCAGCGCAGGATGTTCCTCTTGCTCCGCAGATGTTTCCCCTGAGGATGTTTGCTATCTCAGAAGCATCCTTACCCTCTACCAGTTTTCCGATGGCTTTGAGATTGCCGTTACAGCCCCTCGTGAATGCTACATTATGGAGCCTGTTCTCATCATCAATATCAAATTCAATATTCGTCGCACAAACTCCGCTCGGGGTATAAGAAATGTGTTGCATAATATCTCCTATATATTGCTGTTTACAAAAAACCTGCCCGATTTCTCGGGCAGGCAAAGTATCATATATTAATATGAATTACTTGAAAGGATTCTCGGTGGGATAAGGAAGGCTCTTAGGCTGGTTATATCCGAGAGACTCAACTCCGAGATACTTGAAGATCTCATAAAGTGCCTTTCCGTTGTGTGCGAATGTAACAGCGCCATGATGAGGGAAGCTGTTCTCGATAAGCACGTGACGATAGAAACGTCCCATCTCCTTGATAGCGAATACGCCGATTCCGCCGAAGGACTTGGTAGCAACGGGAAGAACCTCACCCTCTGCAACATAAGCCTTAAGCTTATTGTCTGAGGTGGACTGAAGTCTGAAGAAGGTGATGTCGCCGGGAGCGATGTCTCCTTCGAGAGTTCCGTTGGTAACCTCTACGGGAAGCGCACGAGCCATGATCTTCTGATACTTCATCTCATAATTGCAAAGCTTCTTGGTGCAGGTATTTCCGCAGTGGAAGCCCATGAAGGTATCGGTAATCTCATAGTCGAACTTGCCCTTGATGGACTCGTTGTACATATCCTTGGGAACGGAGTTGTTGATGTCAAGGAGAGTAACGATATCGTTTGAAACGACCTGTCCGATGAACTCAGAGAGACATCCGTAGATATCAACCTCACATGATACGGGGATTCCCATTCCGGTGAGACGGCTGTTTACATAGCAGGGAACGAACTTGAACATGGTCTGGAATGCAGGCCAGCACTTTCCTGCGATGGCAACATACTTTCTGTATCCCTTATGAGCCTCAACCCAGTCAAGGAGAGTAAGCTCATACTGAGCAAGCTTGGAAAGAATCTCGGGCTTCTTGTTTCCGGCGCCGAGCTCTTCTTCCATCTCTTTGATCTTAGCAGGGATTCTCTCGTCTCCCTCATGCTTCTGGAAGCTCTCGAAAAGGTCAAGCTCTGAATTCTCTTCGATCTCGATTCCCATGTTGTAAAGCTGCTGAATGGGAGCGTTACAAGCAAGGAAGTTGTTGGGTCTGGGACCAAAAGAAATGATCTTAAGGTTATTAAGAGCATAGATTGCATTTGCAATAGGAAGGAACTCGTGGATCATGTCAGCGCAATCTTCAGCGTCGCCGACAGGATACTCGGGAATATATGCCTTTACGCTTCTGAGACGGAGATTGTAGCTAGCATTGAGCATTCCGCAGTAAGCATCTCCTCTTCCGTCCTGAAGATCGTTCTGGCTCTCTTCAGCAGCTGCGCAGAACATCTTGGGGCCGTCAAAATGCTTAGCAAGAAGGGTCTCAGAGATCTCGGGACCGAAGTTTCCGAGGTAAACGCAAAGAGCCTCACAACCTGCTTTCTTAACATCTTCAAGAGCGTTAACCATGTCGATCTCGCTCTCAACGATGCAGATGGGGCATTCATAAATGTCTGCTGCATCATACTTCTTGGTATAAGCTTCTACAAGTGCCTTGCGACGGTTAACCGCAAGTGACTCGGGGAAACAATCGCGGCTTACAGCCACAATTCCTACACGGACTTTGGGTGTATTAATCATATTGTACCTCCTGTACACTTTCTTCCCTTTCTGAAAGGGAACCTACGAAAACGATTTTATCACATTCCTTACGGAAAAAGATAACCAAATGTTGCCGCTCAAATTGCACAAATTGCGATATAGATAACGCTATTAAAACTCAATTGCCAAAACCTTCCAGTCATCGCCCTGTTTCACAAAATAAAACTTGCCGTCCGTGGTGATGACTTCCGGTTCCCTGGGGCCCCATTCCATGGTCAGATACTGCTCCACTATGACCTCGCAATAACAGACATCATCCGAATAGGCTATGAAATCCACGACCTCGGCGCTGTGGATCTCCGAAGCACGGTGCCTTGTAAACCACTTCAGTTCCGCATGCTCCATGTAATACAGGAATATGTTGTCGGCGGTGAAATACTTCTTCAGCTCGCCCTCGGACAGGTCTCCGGATATGAAGGTGGCATATGCCCCTACGGCTTCTTTTGCGACAGCTTCAACCTCCGTGCGGTAAGCCGAATCCCTCGGATAATCCACATAATATGTGTATGTGTTCATATCACAGAGAACCGGAAGGATCGTCCCGTCATCCGAAAGAGCCGAAACATCGGGAAGATAATAAAACCCGTCTATGTCATATTCGTTTATCCTGGGCAGATCTTCATATTCGCCGACAAACCTTTGCGCAACCGGCTCCTGCCCTGCCTCTCCCACGCCCGTGTACTCAATCCCGTTTATCAGAAGGTTTACATTATCGGGGGCTGATATGTGGATACCCCTCGGATCATCGGCATAAAGCGTGAGCGATGTAAGATCCCACTTGGGAATCTCAAGCACATCCGCCACCGGCTCTTTGACAAACTCCGCCCTGGCAACCGTAACATCACCCGAATCTATCAAAAACACATTGTGATCGTCCGTACTCTCAGACCTTACGACATCAAGTGTGATGGGACCGTTATGCAAAAACTTTCTTAAATAGATGACCACATCTTCCCTGGTTTCATAGATTCCGTGTCCAGGCTTTTCCGTTGCAAGATCATATAAAGATCCCGTATCCTCCGTCCGGAAAAGAGTAAGAAGATCTGCAGCGACCGCTTCGGGAAGACTCGCTCTGTATGCAGCCTCATATTTGATCAGGAACTCATCAAACCTGTTTAAAGCCGCTGCGATCACAACAAGCAGACACAGGATCCACGATAAAAGAAAGATCCTGTAGAGTCTTGCTCCCTTCTTGTATTTTTCGGCTTTTTCTTTCATGAATCTCCCTCAGACATGGGAAGTACGACAAAAGCGGTTGGGATACGTCTCGTATCACGCACCGTACAGTTATCAACTATCTGTTCACCGTTATAAAACATGGAGGACGACATTCCGCCGTCAAGATTGGCAGCATTCACCGCGCCGTATTCAACAAACACATCTATAAGATCCGCCATCGAGGCTCCGAGTGATGAAGTCTTTCTTCCTTCGATGACAAGTAATAGAACTGCTCCGTCAGAGCGCTGTCCTATCGCGGTTCTGGGGTTAAGTCCGCCGCCCGCACCTGCAAGTGTTGCGGGAGTTCCGTTAACTATAAGGGCGGGACCGAAAGTAAGCGCATCCCTGATCCCCATATCCATAGCCCTTGCGGCAGTCATTCTGCCGACGATCAGGACATTGTTTTCATCAAACCCGTAAACTCCGTAAGTTCCGCCGTCATTTCCGCATCTTACAGTGCCGCCCGCTATTACGATCCCCTCGGGCCAGGCTCCCGCACCGAGTCCGTTGGTATCTTCATATTTGCCGCCGTTTATTCCGGCAACCGCGCCGTTATTTTCAATGTGCTGCTCAAGAGTCCAGCCATGGTATCCGTGTGAGAACTCCGGGATGGCTGAAACGACGACTCTGGAAGGGTCATATACGATCATCATCATGCCCGAATAAGTCGTTCCGTGAACTTCATGAAGCTCGATCCCGTCTCCGTCAGGGTCGTCATAGACAAATTCACTCTGATCGGTGGAAGAAGTCTCGGAAGCCGATAAATCCGCGGTTTGTGAGGCTGTTGACATTATGTCATTAGAACTTCCGGGGATATTTATGAGGGAGGTATCGGTGATCTCGGCGCTCTCCTCGACACGGTTCTGATCCATGATCTCAGAAATCTCCTCATCACTTAAAAACATCTCCGCGAGTATTCCTCCGGCACTCGATTCCATGACCGAAACGACAAACAGATCCCTGAAATGTTCGGAGGGCCCCCTGTTGATCATAAAGAGCATTGCATACAGGCCGAATACCAGCGTGAGCAGGGTGGCAAAAACCCACAAAAAGAACCTCCCGATGTAAACCGGGAGGCGACTTTTTTTCTTTACTTTTTGCCCCGCATGCTTCATATGGAAACTATTATACTCTCTACGGGTCTTATTTAACAGATTCCGAGTTTAAAAGAATACAGGAATCTCTCGGCTACGGGAAGATGTTCAAGAGACTCGAGTGCCTCTTTGTAATAATCCATCTGAGTTTCATACCTCTTCCAGAGTTCTTCCATGGATTTCACGGAATCGGTCTTATAATCCAGAAGGATGATCTGTCCGTTCTCGACAAAGTATGCGTCAATGATTCCCTGTATCATAAGAATCTCTTGATCAAGTGCCGTTGAACCTGCATTTTTGTGCTCCGGATCAAGAAGCCTCGATGCGGGTATGCCGTATACGAAAGGCTGCTCTCTCTTAAGAAGATGTGCACTTTCCGCTCTCCACATTCTGTATGACAATTCGGACTTTAAGAATGTAAATATCTTGTAAGGAGCAACCGCAGCGTGAGTTTTCTCGGAGATATGTCCCGCAGCAAGTTCTTCGGACCAGAACTTTTTAATGTATTCTATAACCGAAGGTTCATTATCCGACATTAATGTCACAAATTCATCATATGATAAAGGAACGGTTCCGATCACGGGTCCGAGGATGCGGTCCCAGGATAAAAGCTGCATGCATCTGTGATATGCGTTACCTCGTTCGGTTCCGGTGATGATAAACTTAGGTGTTGCGCCTGCTGCCTCACCCGGCATATCACGGCTTTCCTCCGCATCATCATAAATGCTGCTTGTATTTCCACCCGCGAAAACAGGAACCGCGGTCTCATCCTCACCATGTTCCATCAGATCGTACGCGCCCTCATCCTTCTCCGCCATGGCAGCCATCTTAAGTTCGCTTACGGTAGTCTTGGTATAAAGATTTTCAAAATACCCGTAAGGGTATACATATGAGAATTTCTTCTCCAGCTCTTCCAATGACTCTTTATCGGCAAGCCTGAGGTCGCCTCCTTCAGCCATGGTAAATTCGCTAAGCCCTTTTGCCTCACTTTCAACCGCCCTCTTTTCATCGGTATAAAGCTTCTCGGCATCTATCATCTTAATGCTTATGGTATCAAGAACTTCCCTGCACCCTATTACCGGAAGCATAAGATCAAGATAGCAGTCCGCATTCTGGAAAGATCCGTATGTAAGACGCTCGGCCGGATATCCCAGATATTCGCCGATGCTCTTTTCCGCATCCTTTATACCGCCGATCATAATGAGCTTTTCGCACGCTCTTGTCATGGCAACATACAGAAGTCTCATTTCCTCCGCAACGATGTCACATCTTTTCTTATCGGCTACGGCATAGTATCTGAGAGTCTTGTAACGAAGCCTTGTTTTGGTATCCGTGTATCTGCTGCCTATTCCGAGGATATCATCGGTAAGAAGAGGCTTTGCAAGATCCATGAAATTAAACTGCCTGCCGAGTCCCGCAAAGATGACAATGGGAAACTCGAGACCCTTTGATTTGTGAATGGTCATTAGTTTGACAACATCGGCATTTTCGGAAGCAGATCCCGCTTCCCCGGCATCAACTTCGAATTTCTCCATGTTGTCGATATATCTGATGAAATCATTTAATCCCAGATAACTGGATTTTTCATATGAAGATGCCATAACAAGAAGCATCTGAACATTGGCCGTTCTTCCCTGACCACCCGGAAGTGCGGTAACCATCTCGATATAGTGATGATCCGCGGTGATCTTCTCAAGCAATTCTCTAACAGTCAGGTAGCCGCTCATCCTGCGGTATTCATCCGTCCTGTCCAAAAATGAATTCAGTTTAAGCGACAAGGCCTCCGATATTTTATCGGTGCATATATCATCTTTTCTCCCCGAAGCCATAAGTAAAGCATCATAAAGAGATACACTCTGTCTCCCCGCTCTTATCAATGCGATCTCGTTTTCGTCAAAGTCCCCGAATACCGAGTGCATCACACTGTACAGCGGCACATCATCCAGCGGATTGCTAAGCGTTCTGAGATACTGCAAAAGAAGACTCACTTCAGTGGTCTTAAAGTATCCGTTCTTTCCCTCGGCATACAAAGGAATACCCATCTCGGCAAAAACCTTGCGATAGGTTTCGGTTACACCGCTTACACTCCTTCTTAATATTACGATGTCCCTGTAGGAAATATTCCTAAGGCCGGGGTTATCCCTGTCTCCGTTAAATATTTTCTGAGCCTTCATAAGATCCCGGATCTTAAGAGCAACTATGATTGCCTCAAGCTCACTCTTATCCGATACGTCATCCATGAAGTCAGCGGCACTCATTGAATACTCCCTGCCTTCACCGCCGTTA
This sequence comes from Lachnospiraceae bacterium, assembly GCA_018056425.1. Classification (GTDB taxonomy): domain Bacteria; phylum Bacillota; class Clostridia; order Lachnospirales; family Lachnospiraceae; genus AC2028. The sequence continues at coordinate 27,105 of JAGPFR010000012.1, read as the reverse complement.
TCGTTAAAAGCATCCGCTTCAGTCTGCGCAGCTTCCTCCATCATCTTGTTATCATACAGGAGAAGCTCGGTTTTACAGTTTTCACTTTCAGGGAAAGATGCCTTTGCAATCAGCCTTGCATCCTCTCCGTATTCGATGCCTCCGCAGTCTTCGTGCATGATGCGCTCAAAGACACTGTTAACACTGTCTATCACTTCACTCCGGCTTCTGAAATTACCGGACAGATCCACCTCCATGTGCGGAGGGATCTTACCGTACTTTCGCTGCTTATCGACAAACAGATCTGGACGTGCCTGTCTGAAACTGTATATGCTCTGTTTGACATCACCGACTATGAATCTGTCGAATCTTCCTATCTCTTCTGCGGAGACTGCGGTAAGAATGATCTCCTGGACCAGGTTGGAGTCCTGATACTCATCTGTCATAACTTCCGCAAATCTGTCCCTGTATTCCATTGCCGCATCCGTGGGCAAAACAATCAGCTCACCGTTTTCCGTTCTGTGATCCGTAAGTATATTAAGTGCAAGATGTGACATATCGGAAAAGTCGATGGCATGTCTCTTTTTCTTTTCATCCGCATATTCCCCGAAAAAAGAAATCGCAAGATCAAGAAGGACATTTACGCTTTTTCCGCTTTCTGCGATCATTTCTATCTGCTCATCAAGCGGAAAGGCATAAAACTTGGCATAGAGCTTATCAATGATATCCCATGCGGCAGTCCTGTATTTCTTGGCAGGTTCTCCGTAGGTATCCCTGACTTCTTTATCCTCATCCGTTTTGGCGGTGGAGGATTTAAGCGTACGCTTTGCTTCCTTCCTGCCTGAGAGGAGCTCATACATTCCCTCAAGATCTCCGCTTTGTGCGGTCTCTTCGATCCGCTCAAAATAATCCCTGTCATCGGAAAACGTTTCAAGGTATTTACTCAGGAATTCATGATCCTCACAGAGTCTTATGGCAGCTTCTATATACCCCTCGGCATTAAGCGCATATCCGTAGGAGGACTTGAGAATTGTTTTCTCAAGGAGCGAACCCTTAAGATCATCTGCCGTTTTTATCGCATGGTCTTTTTTTCTCTCTTCAAGATAATCAACGGGCCAGGGATATGAATCGGCAGAAGAGCACAGCCCCATGATAATGTCTTCCAATGCCGAGTCATTATTTCCGGGGCAGAATGCTTCCACGCAATCAATAAATTCCGGATCCTTATCCGCATATGCTTTTTCGAGCACGCGGGAGAGAACATCCTGCTTGATCAGTTTTGCTTCACCCTCGTCCGCAACTCTGAAATCGGGTTCTATTCCAACTTCCTGGAAATGATTTCTGATCACGTCAAGACAGAATGAATCTATGGTTGTTATAAGAGCCTGATGAACCAATGTCACCTGCTTTTGAAGATGCTCGTTATCCGGATCTTCTTCAAGCTTTTCATTGATCCTTTTCAGTACTCTTTCTTTCATCTCCGCAGCGGCAGCCTGGGTAAAGGTAACAACAAGTATGCGGTCGATATCCACAGGTTCTTTTTCATCGCAGACCAAAGACACGATCCTTTCCACAAGCACCGCGGTCTTACCGCTTCCTGCGGCAGCGCTTACAAGGAGGCTGGTGTTTCTGGCATCGATGATCTTTTTTTGTTCCGGCGTGGGATTAAATGCCATCTTCGTTACCTCCTTCTTCACTGTATTTTGAGCGGAGTTTTTCTATGACTTCTCCGCGTTTTTCTTTCTTATCGCTCTTAGTCTTATACCCGGGGATCTTCTTATCAATGCCGCATGCTCCCGCAAAGGGACAATAAGTGCAGGACGACTTGTAAGGATCGACGGATATCTTTCCGCTTAGTATTTCGCATGCTTCGGACTTGGCGACATTTACCGCTTCGTCGATCACCATATTCATGACATCCCTCGGAAGCACCTTGCTGGTTGCGGTAAAAGCTCCGTCTTTTTTTAACGAGACATTTATGTACCCCGATGAAGCAGACGCTGGCATTCCGTCAAAGACTCTGTCCAGAAGCTTCAGTGCCTCTTCTTCGCCCAGAACTTCTCCCTTTGATCTCATCTTCTTAAGAAGTTCCTCTGCAGCTTTTTCAATCCCGTCCTGACTGTCAATATTCAGCAAGGGATCCTGAATATGGAAATATAGCATGGACGCAGGAATACCGCCGGTGTTTTCTTTTTCACGATACATATAAAGCGGAAGCTGGATCTGTCTTCCGTCCGTAAGCATCGACAGGTCAATATCCCTGTCACCCGATTTGTAATCGACAATCTGGATATAGGTTCCGCCCACTCCGGGTGCGGTATCCACTCTGTCAATGACACCGGTCATGTGAAGATTCCTGCCGCCACCCAGATCTATATTCATGGAAAAAGGCTTCTCCGCCTGAACGGGTCTGAATGAACCTGCAGAGAGCTGGTCTCTTATGATCCTGACGGAATTAATGACAAGTCTTGAAAGCCTGCGGATGTTATATTCGTTTCTGGCACTGTCATGATAGATATCCATTCCGCTTCCGGCTACGGCTTCACCCGCAAGTACCGGAATGACTTCTTCGGCATACTCATCGGTAAAAGAAACCCATTCAATCCCGTCACTTTTAAGCTTATCCGTAAACATCTTAAGAATGTCATGAGCAAGTGCACCTCTGTCCGATGTCTGAATCTCCGCCTCGGATGTGGGCACAAGATGCAGGCCGAAGCTCAGGAAATATCTGTAAGGGCATCCCGCATAAGTCTCAAGTGAGCTTACGCTTCCATACAGATCACCCGGATACAATTTGCCGGCAGTTTCGGATGAAAGCGGAAGATCCAGATACTTTTTATATACGGATGATTTAAGAAGACTTCTGCTTCCGTCTTCATCTCCAAGAGCGGAAAAAAGTGCAAAGGTTTCTCCCGTTTTGTCATACTCTTCACCGATGTCGGCATAGTCCCTCATGAGCTTGGAAAGGATCTGCAGAGCATCTTCTTTGGTCGCAACTCTCTTTACAACAACATCTTCCTCAGGCGAGGAGACCTGCGAAGTATATGGAAGAAGCTTCCTTATAAGGGGTATCAGATACGAGGGTCTTGCGGCTTTACCGTCAGTCTTAACACGGCAGTAGGACAGATAGAGTTCATCCGAAGGCTTGCAGATATTCATGTACAGATACTGACGCTGTATATACATCTGCCTCCTTGGCGTTGGTGACAACTCTATTCCTTTTTCACATAAGAACTCTCTGTCAAGATCCGAGATTATACCTTTGCCGGATGTGGATGCGGGGATATTTCCGTCATTTACTCCCGCAATAAACAAAACCCTGACATTCTCAAGTCTGGTTCTTCCTATATCGCCTATAAGAACTCTGTCCACATTCCTGGGAAGAGAAGCAAGCCTCATCTCTCCGATCCCTGCTTTTATCATCTCGGAAAAAGTATCAAGCTTAACCTCCTCATCACCCGTCAGAAGATAGATCTTGTCAAACAGATCAACGAACATCTTCCATATGGAACCGAATTCTTTACTTCGCTCTGCATCGCCTCTTTCTTCGAATTCCCTTTTCAGGCTTCTTAGTTTTTCGGGAGCATCTATTTTTATCAGCGCCTTGTAAAGATTCTGCACATAGGATCCGGGACTTCCGGAAGCCTTTACCTTAGTATCCCCGCCTTCGAATACGGAAGTAAGTGATATGATCTTCTCCCTTATCTCATTGATACGGGTTAAGTAGTTTTCATCTTTTCTATGGGCATATACCTTTCTGGTAAAAGGCTTATGCCATGCGGAATATCCTCTGATCCCGGTCTGCCTTAAGTAATTATCGATAAGATCGATCTCGTACCGGTCAAGTCCGGACAAACCGCCCTTTAAGAACCTTATAATGCAATCCTTGGAATAATCATTAACGAAGATATCTATATAAGCCTGAATGGTCTCAGACAGATAATCCAATCTGACGCCTCCGGTAAAGTCCAGGAAATAAGGGATCTTCATCAGAGAAAATTCACGTTCGAAATACGGAGCATAAGCATTTATGTCTCCGCACACAATTGCAATGTCCCGATACGCATAGGCCTTCTTTTCGAGAAGCTCCTTAAGCTTAACACCGATATAATGGGCTTCTCTTGCAGGATCTGACATCTCCGATATATGTACGGAATGGGAATATTCCATGGGAGGAGCGGACCTTTTCTTCCTGAAGATATTTCTCTCGATATATGACAGATCTGCATCGGGAATCTTCCTGTCGCACATGGAAGGCTCAGCGATATCCATCCCGTTTTCGGTTGCAATCTTCAGCAGTGCATTGGCGCACTTATGGCTCAGATAAAAGAGTTCGTCCTCACCTGAGGCAGTTCTGACATCCTCGTCATATGAACACTCAAGAGTTACGATCATCTCGGAGCACCTTCCCATAAGTGCGGAGATAACCTTCATCTGAACCGGAGTAAATCCGGTAAAACCGTCAAATACGATCACAGAATCGGGCAGGATCGATGAGACGGGGATGGCACTGCAGAGTATATCCAGCTTTTCTTCTCTCGTTACGTAGTGACCGGAAATATAATCTTCAAAGAGGGTATATATAGTCTTAAGATCGGTCAGCTTTCCCTTAAGAACTCCCCTTCCCAAAGAACAGTCGATCAGTTCATTAAGTCCATCCGGCGAGATACCGTACTGCATGAATTCGGAAAGTGCGCTCTTTACCTCGGCGATATAACCCGCGGACTGAAGCCTTGACCCCAGAACCGGAAGATCCTTTTCGTGAGCTGCAGCGATCTTCTGAAGGATAAGACTCATTCCCATGTCATCGAGAACAGGGATCTCTTCCCGGCCGGTCTCTTCCAGTATTCTGTGGGAGAATCTTCCGAAGCCAAACACATCGATATTGAGTATTCCTTTGTCCGGGCTCAATGAAACCAGTGCCTTCTGTGCGGACATGGCGGCCTGATCCGGGACTATGAAAAAGAAATTACGGTCTCTTTCGTCCCCGGCCCTTCTTACGACCTCTTCATATACGGTTCTGCTCTTACCGGAGCCCGAAGGTCCGGTTATCAGTCTGAGTAAGCTCATTTTGATTCTCCATTTACTTTTTGAACCTGTATCCCCATTATAACAAAAGGCAGGGAAAAATTTTTCCCTGCCTTTAAAAAAATAGGTCCTTTTACTATTCTCTGTTCTTAAGAACTTCCGCAGGTGTCATACGGCTGAGTTCGCCGGTAAGGATCACGCTTACCAGATTATAGAATATTATGATCGCTGCATATATTGCAATGTAGTAGTACCACTCGAACTTCAGCGGAAGTCCGCAGGCAACATTTGCCACAAACATGGGAAACATCTTATCGGTAATGATCTTGGCTAGAGGAATTGCGACAAGTGCGCCGATTGCGATAACTGTTTTATTCCCGTCAAGGTAAAGCTTTTTTACCTCCTTTTTATTAAAGCCGAATATCTTCATAAGTGAGATTCCGAACGAGGCCTTGTCTATCATAACGGAAGTCATCAGGTACATTACAAGGCAGAAGATAACGGTGCTCATTCCTATCAAAAGAGTAAAGACAGGCGCCATCAGTTCCACAAACACTCCGGAGGCTTTATCGATGTCCCTCTTGGTGGTTACCGAATAAAGTCTTCCCTCCTCGATATCGAGTGCATGATCCGACATGACCACGTTGTAATAATCATCAGATTCTCCGAACAGTTCTCTCATACTGTCTATATCCATGAACACGGTAAGGCCCACGGTGTAAGGAACAATGTCCTCAACAGTGAAAGCATAATCCATATCCTCCGCATTATCCGTAAGGATAAGTTTATCTCCGATCGAAACTCCGTACTTAGCTGCAACGGCATCTGAAATAACGAACCTGTTTTTACCTGAAACGGTTGCAACATCTATATACGGGTTATCATCATCTATACCCATAACCGTAACATCGAGAGTATATCCGTTACTTTCTTTCTGAAGAGATGTAACAAAGCATGCCTCTCCGCCTTCGGGAACTTCTTTCGGCGGATATTTAAAACTGTACATGTAAGCGTAGCGCGTATCCCTGCTCGAATACTCTCCGATGTGCTTACACAGGACGTAGCAGTTAAGTCCCATCATAAATATCATAAGTGATATCGCCATTCCCAGGATAACGGTCAGAACGGCACGTCTTTCACGAAGCATCTGTCTTATCCTGAATTTCCTTATAAAAGGCATGTTCGGAAGTGCAATATCTTTACTCTTCGAAACCTTCTGCTCGTTCCTGATAAGTGAAAGGGCGGTTCTCGAGAGATTCTTATTGATAACAAGGTAGTTGACGATTATGCTGACGACAGGCGGCATCACTACGGCATAGACGATCAGATATGCAGGGATTACTTTGCCGAATGCGGGTATGGAGTAGTAGTTGTAGGAATCAGACATCTGCCAGCTGCTTCCAAGTCCGCTAAGCCCTACAGCCGCACCGATACTTCCGCCGAGAAGCGAAATTATCGTAGGCATGAAGATATAGTGTTTAAGAAGATCATTTTTCTTAACGCCGAGTGCGTAAAGTGCACCGATCGTAGAACTTTCCTCTCTGATCTGATTGATCACAAACACGGAAAGCACATATGTGAAAAGAATGATTACAACGATCCCGTCCACAAGTCCTACGGTTTTATTGATCTCGATATCGCCTGCAGCGCCTCCGATTCTGAGATTATCTTCCTTTAAAAGAAATGAGATCAGATTGTCGGGGGAAGTGCTGAAGATCTCATCTAAGAGTTCATCCGATCTTTCCTGCAATTCCAGCACTCCGTCATAAAGCTCACCGGTTCCGTCATAGAGCTCACCTGCGCCGTCATACAGCTCTCCCACGCCTTCCCTCAGCTCTCCGGCTCCATCATATGCTTCGTTAACCGCATCGTTAAGATCGGACATTCCTTCCGCAAGCGGCTTTACGCTGTCTGAAGCACCGGGAATAACGGATAATGATTTCTTAAGCTTCTTTATTCCGTCGTATAACTTTTCGCTTCCCTCTGTGATCTGTCCGAGGCCGTCCTCAAGTTCTCCTGCTCCGTCATAAAGTTCTCCCGCGCCGTCATAAAGGTCTCGAGCACCTTCATTAAGCTCACGCGCACCGTCCGCCAGTTCGCTTATACCGTCACGGATCTCATCTTTTTTGCCATATGTATCTTCGAGGAGTTCCAGATAATAAGGATCGTCAACGGATCTGTAATCAAATTCAAAATTCCTTATCATCTGTTTCAGATCATCGGAGCTCATAACACCGTTCAGGATGAAAGCATATGTCAGATCTTCAGTGCTTGTCTTTGCAATGCTTTTTAAATGATCGTATCCTTCCGCAGATACAAATCCTGTTCCGAAAACAGTGCTGTCAACCGCGGTATCGGAGAGCTTTTTCAAAGGTGCATCATAATCTACGGAGCTTCCGATCCCGGTAACGGTTATTTCCTCGCCCCCGATCAGGAGCACACTTCCGACACTGATGTCATGTTCTTCACAATATCTCTTTTCAAGAACGATCTCATTAGCGAAAGATGCCTCTCTTCCGATGTCAAGGACCACGGTATCGATCAGAGTTCTGTTTTCAAACACTCGGATAACAGAACCGTCATCCAACGTCATGTCATAACTGATGTGGGGCTCGATCGTAACCCCTGCGTTTTCTATCTCATCTAACTGAGCCCGGGATAATGCATTAAATACAGTAAACTGTCCGTCCTCGATATGGGTTTCGATCTGATTCTTCTCGGTTCCGGTGATGATAACTTCCGCCGCATCAACCAGAGCAATAACTATATACATACAAAGGGCTATCATCAGAAAGAGGCTTCCCAGTCTGAAGAAATCCGCCTTTATCTGTCTCGGAAATCTTTTCCTCAAAATTCTGTTCATTACAGATCCTCCAATTCGCTTGCGGGTACTCTTGTTTCGTTAAGGTATTCTTTCTTAACGATTCCGTCCTTGAGGAATATTACTTTGTGAACCATGTTCTTGATCGAGTTATTGTGAGTTACGATCAGCATCGTAGTACCATACTTTGCATTGATCTCTTCGAGGAGAACAAGGATATCTCTTGATGTATTTGAATCAAGTGCACCGGTGGGTTCATCGCATAACAGAAGCTTCGGATTCTTGATCAGAGCCCTGGCTATAGCGCATCTTTGCTGCTGACCGCCGGAAAGCTGTGCGGGGAATTTATTCTGATGTTCGGTCAGACCCAGCACGTCAAGAAGCTCATCCATATCAAGAGGATCTTTGGTGAGATATTCGCAGACCTGAATGTTTTCTTTTACCGTAAGGTTAGGAACCAGATTATAAAACTGGAAAATAAAACCGAGATTGTCCCTTCTGTAATCGGAAAGTGCTTTGTTCTTCATACCGAAAACTTCGGTTCCGTCTACTTTAATGGAACCCGAATCCATGAAATCAAGACCGCCTATGCAGTTTAAAAGCGTTGATTTGCCGGATCCCGATGTGCCCTGAATGACACACATCTGTCCTTTCTCGACACCCGTATTAACGCCTTTCAGAACCTGAACATAACTTCCGCCCGTGCCATAGCTTTTCTTCACATCTTTGATCTCAAGATACATTTATCGTTCCCTCTCTTTCAACATAACAATGTTATGTAAATGTTATTTTTTTCCGCTTCAACAAAAAGGAAGATTCCCTTTTGCGAAGCGGTTATTTGAATACTTATTTCTTTTCCATTGCCAGCTGCACCCAGCCGAGTACCAGATAATTCAGGATTTTACCGAGGCGTTCTTTGGCTTTGTCCACATCCCTCTCATGCTGGATAACATGAATGAATGCATCTATCGATATGTGTGCCATCCAGTGGGACATGTTCTCGTCATAGGTATATCCCCTGACTTGTGTCATCATCGCGGGAATGGATCTGTCCACCATTTCAACGAATTCATCTACGACATTTTCATACACGGTATTTTCGGAAGCATTAAGCAGGAGCATAAAACTATCGTAGTAATTGTAGATATGTCCGACGATCAGATTGCTGATGTCGCTATGATCCATATCGGCCTCTTCGAAAGAGGTAAGATTTTTTACGTGCTCTGCATCGTCCGAGAAATGTTTGATGAGAATTGATTTGAGTTCCTTAAGCGGAGGATCGACTATTGCCGCAAAAAGGTCGGCTTTGTTTTCAAAGAAAAAATACAAAGCACCGGTAGTCACACCCGCATTTGCGCAGATGGTTCTGAGCGACGCTTTGTTATAGCCCTTTTCAAGAAACTCCTTCTTGGCCGCTTCGATCAGATTCTCTCTGGTTCCGTGTTCATTTTCTTTTTTCATAAATACTCCGGGTTTGATAACATTGTTACGTAACACCGTTATCTTATATCAAACACCCTGTTATGTCAAGAGTTCAGGAAAACTTCGAACTCCATCTCACCCTTTTCCGCATCAGCCCAGGCGTAGATCTCCCCGTCCAGCCTGCGTGCGATCTCAAAGCTTTCAAACAGGCCTATACCACTTCCCTCGATGCCTTCGGAATTCGAGCCTCTCCAGAAGCTGTTGAATATAAATGGCAGTTCTTTTTTATCAAGAACCTTTCCTTTATTTCTGACCGATATGTAATATCCCTCTTCGTCTTTTGTGATGTTAACGAAGATGCCTTCACCATTACCGTACTTTATCGCATTTTCCATAAGCTGTGACAGAATACGGCACAGGCCGTTCTTATCACTCCTGATCATGGCATTATCCGCAACTTCGAACTTATATGGGATCCTGAGAACATCGAGTCTCTTTCCGTACTCTTCACTTAGGAAATCCGTCAGTTCGGTGAGATAGAAAGAACTTATCTCGGGTTCAAAATCAACAAATCCGCCCGATGCTTTATCGATCAGTTCCTTAACAATCTCCGTAATGTCATCCGCATTTTTTGAGATCTTCGCAGCGACCTCGGCATCGCTTTCATTCACTTTGCCTTCAGGCTGGTAAAGCCCGGTTTCTATCGCATCGGCATAAAGCTTGATGTTGGCCACGGGTGTCTTGATCCCGTGTGCGATGGTGGTCAGCATTGTCAGGTGATCGCGGCTGAGTTCGTTTATCCTCTTCCTGTCACTTGCGAGCTTATCGTTTAACATATTGATTCCCCAGGTGAAACGTCCGAATAAGCGGTTCTTTGTCTCGGGAAGTTTTTCGGTAAGCTGGTTTTTGGACAGCTTTTCGGGATAGGAAGCAAATTTGGTGAAAGGTCTCAGAACATACAAATTAATATAGATGCATATCGCAAGGGCTATCACAAAGCAAGCCGCAATAGATATATTCAGCATTATGTGAAGGCTTACATATCCCGATTCCGCAAATTCAAATATCACAAATCCAAGAACCTTGCCGTCACGGCTAAGCACCCAGACTTTCTCAAATTCTTTATCTCTGTTCAAAAGAGTGACATTGGTGTCGTAAAACTCTGCAGGGATATAATAGACTCTTTTGGGAAGACTTAAAGCTCCGTATTCCGAAGCATAATCACCGGTGTGAGCATAATAGACATCTTCGATGACCGATGTAACCGTCTCTTCCGAGAGTTCGTCAGCAGAGAACGCTTTGCAGTTTTCTTCCACCTCGCTGAAAACTCTGTTCATCAAAACATATATGTCATCTTCCTGCTTACTGCCAAACACACCGAAAAGAAGATTTGCGGCCAGGAAAATACATGCAAACAAAGAGGCCGTTATGATATATATTTTTCCGGCTCTCTTCATTTTTAATTTCCTCCGAACTGATATCCGACTCTCCAGACAGTTTTGATCAGTTTGGGATTCTTCGGATCTTCCTCAAGTTTTTCTCTCAGCCATCTTATATGAACATTAAGGCTTCCGAGATCGCTGAAACAGTCAACTCCCCAGATTTCATTAAAGAGCTTGTCTTTATTAAGAATCTGCTCCGGATGTCTCATCATATACTCGAGGAGTTCGTATTCTTTACCTGTTACAGAAACAGGCTTATCATCCTTGTAAACAGTCTTTGTCGCAACATCAAGGGTGATATTCTCATATGTAAGAAGCTGTCTGTCCTCAGTAAGATCGTAGGTACGCTTCATCAATGCTTTGATCTTAAGTCCGAGTACCTTAAAAGAAAACGGCTTGTCGATATAATCGTCAGCACCTACTTCAAAGCCTAGAACCTTGCTCTGTTCATCCGTCTTCGCGCTCATCATAAGAACCGGGAGTTTCTGGTTCCTTCTGATTTCCTGAAGTGCTTCATATCCGTTCATACCCGGAAGCATAACGTCAAGAAGCAGCATCTTAAATGCTGCTTCATTGACCAGTTCCAATCCGCCTTCCGCATTCTTTTCCCACGCCACGGAATATCCTTCGCGTTTAAGAAAATCCGTGATAAGCTGTCCGAGCTCTTCGTTATCCTCGATCACGAGAATATCTGTCATATCATTTATCTCCGTAATTGCCTACGAGTACATATTCGGGAACATCATCGGCACATTTTCCGTATGTGAATGCCACGTGAATATTACCTGTAGCATAATCAACTATTACGGTGTGAACAGTTCCGCTGTTGTGGACATTTACCACTTCATACTGGTCCACAACCTCTCTTGCCATTATACCTTTCATATCGGCTACGGAAAACATCCCGATTTCTTTTACCCAGTTATTATACTTCGTAAAACGGTTTGTTTCTCCGAGATTTCCGGTAAAGCCGTCCTGATTACCCACAGTGGCAAAAGAATTCACAATGCAGAGAACATCGGGAGTATCCCATACAAGCCCTTCCATCAGTTCCGTATCCGCATCCCTGATAACCGGAATTGCTCTTCCGGCTTCCACCACTTCTCTTGTGGGATTTTCGCAGCAAAAAGCCGATTCATCATCCGATACAAGAAGGTTGTTACACCAGGTGAAATCTCCGCTTTCCGATGAAAGAAATTCAGCCGCATCCTTCGCATTGTCAAACTGCTCAAGTGCATATCTTATTTCATATGTATAACATTTTTTCTCTTCATAGACAAACTCCATGTGGTTTACGGTGCCGACATCAAGAATGCCTATCAAAACTCCGTCATCATTAACGGAAGTGATCATATCGAGAAGACCTAGCATGGCAATCGATGTCAGAGATCTGTCCCCTTTTTTCATGTGTGCAACCGAATGGAGAAGTGTCATCTGAGAAGTACTTCCGAGATTCCATTCGAGATTTCTGAGAGAAATCCTGTGTCCGCTTTCAGTATGTGACCCTCCGACGGAAAGTGCGCTGCAGGCGGTTGCTCTTAATGCGTCCGGAATCATCTGCATGGATATTGCTTCAATATAGCTGAGTTTTCCGTTTTCCGAAAATCCCTCCTCGCCTGCGGAGATCGTTCTTGCAAAGCTTTCGATCTCCTCTTTGTATTCATCGCGTATTGATGATTCAAGAGTAGTTATCCTCTTTTCAAGAGCTTCGTAATTAATCTCACGTCCACCGAACAGGCAGCTGATATTCTCAAAAAGGTAGGGCTCAAAAAGCGTTTCATAATCAGGAACTGCCTGAAGAATGGTCTTTGCATATGCAGCACCGACCTCAGCAGGGCTTCCGTTTTCGTAATCAAGTGTTACATCATAATATGTGGAGAACTGCCTGATCGTACAAAGCCCGTCTTCGGAAGTCCAAGAACCTGTCTCTGTTTCGGCAGGGCTTTCATCTGTATATCCGGGAGCTGTCTCAACATTTAATGAGCCCACCTTTACAAGCCCGGTTGACGTTACGGCTTGTGATGAACACCCGCACAGACTTATCATCATTGCTCCGGCACACAGGAGGGATATTCTTTTCTTAAACTTATTCATTACGGATCCTCCATATTCTGATCTGATCCATCGCACCAAATGACGCAGCCATAACAAGAGATACGATTGCTGCGAGCCCTGCAGGCAAAAGAACAGTCGCTGCAAGAGGAGGAGATGCGATATCGAAATTAGCAACTCCGAGTGCCGCGCATCCAATCGCTTCAAATGTTATCTTGCTGACAGTCATGGAAATGATGATCGCCAAAGCAGCAGCTATAACTATCAGGAGAATAAACCTGACAAAATGCCACTTTCTGATACTCTTTTTGTCAAATCCCATGCTCTTAAGCATTGCAATATCGGATGCTTCTTCCTCAATAAAGATCTGCTGATATAAAAATGACATTGAGAAAAGTGTTACAGTCAGGATGATACCGATGGAAAGTGCCAGGAAATCAAGCAGTCTTCCGAAGGTGTTTCCTAGATCGTAATCGAGAACCTGATCATAATCCCAGATAAGAATATCCTCGTTAACTGCACGCATCTTCTCTATATATGCATCATATTCATCATCATTGCATACGATCTCTTCGTTAAAAATATCGAAGTTTGTCGAAACGATGCTTCCGTCATTTATACATGTAAAGAAAAGAGGTGATCTTGCACCGCCGAGGCTTTCGACATAAGCCGTTACCACAAAATCATTTCTGACAGTTTCAGTGCCAAAACCGTCTTCCAAATACACTTTATATTCAAGTGTGATCACATCACCGAGTTCCACTCCGAGCCATTCCTTAAGGAAATGTGATACAGCAACTTCATTCGCAAGTTTGGGCGCATGACCGCCATCTATGATAACCATCCTGCTTATGTCATAATCTCCGAATGCTATAACGGAAACGACCTTGTCATCTCCGTTTATCAGATATGCCTCTCCTATATCCATAATCTGAATATCAAGAGGGATACCGTTCTCGTTATAGTATTTCTCATAATACAGATACAGATTCTTCTCGCTTCCGAGTCTGTTAAGAAGACTGTTTCTAAGATCATCATCTGGTCTTATCATTACGTCTCTTTCAGCCTGATACCAATACATCTTCCTGTAATCATCACTTACAACGGTCCGTTTTACCTGGAATACCAAAAGTACGATAGCCATTCCGATGGCATAGCTGATGACGAGGAAGATATATCTCTTTATCTTACGAACGATATCCTGAAGTGCCAGAAAGGTTGGAGGAGATATCCTCTTTATTTTGCTAAGCGAGACTCCGGGGATACGGCTGAATCTCTCACCTCTATTTTCACCATGTATCGCATCCATGACGGAGATCTTCTTCATTCGTCTGAGAGATATCAAAGAAAACGCCAGCATCAGAAGAATGAAAAGAGCACTTCCGGCAAGTCCGAGTATAATCATGACACTTCTGTCGGGATTTAAAGTATTTACTACAAATTTGCTGACAAACACTTCGCTGAGAGGTATTCCGGCTACTAATCCGACGATACCTCCGATTATTGCAAATGCAATGTATTTTACAATGAACAGCATTTTATATGACAGGGAGTCAACACCTATAGCTTTCATCGTTCCGATTTCTTTTTCCTCCCGCTTTACGGTCGCATGAAGGGTAAAAGAAATACACATAAAGATCAAAATGATGGAAGCTATTCCCATAAGGCACATAAAGATACTTACGATAAGTGCCATCATTGCATCATCGGTGAAGGTATTGCTCTTGCCGGTAGTTATCTCATAGACTCCGCCGGTAATGATACCTTCATTGGAATATCTCTTAAGTTCATCATGTATATCCCATCCCCAGTTCTGAAGTTCACCGACAGATGAAAAAGGATTTACAAGTGTAACCTCATAAAGATACATGGTCTTGGTAAATTCATCTTTAAGCACTTCAAGATCTTCATCCGCAAAAAGGATCTTATTTATCATCGATGAACTGGGATCTTTGAAAATATACGAAACGGTAAATTCATAGATATTTCCCATATCCGTGGTAAGTCTTATTTTATCTCCGATATGACTTCCGGCATTATGAGCCATCACCTCAGGAAGAGCTATGCAGCCGCTTTCGAGAGTGAACAGTTCATTGTTAAGGTCATAGGGAATATTCTGAAGTCTGCTTACCGGTGCCATCATAAAAGAAGAATTGTATAGATTGGTTACACTTCTTTTATCGATGCCATCAAATTCCAGTCTGGAAGTGCTAAGGTACACTCTTTCCGATATATTTATATCCCCGATATTCGGATATGAGCGAAGAAGATCAGTTATTATACTGTTCTGCTCTTCATCCATGGATATACTTTTATCCGTAAGGAAGATAAAGTCCGATGTATTACACTTTTCATAAGTGCGCTCTATACCACCGAGGAATGTATATACAAATCCTATGCTTACAACTATAAGAGTTGCAGCTACCATCATGAAGATGCAAAGTACTATATTTAATGCAACCTTATCTTTAATATCTCTTTTAAGCATTCTGAAATACAATTTACCACCCCATCTCTTCAAGCCATTTTCTGAGTTTTCTTTCCCTTATCTGGAGAATCTCTGAAGTGCTCTTATTATCCGTATTATTTTCCGAAGGATGAATCTTACCCAGTAAAAGTTCGCCCTGAATGTCTCCGTCCATCAGATATATGATTCTGTCCGAACTTGCCGCGACTCTCTCGCTGTGAGTTACCATCAGTACTGTGGTTCCGAGTTCATTTGCTTTGACCATCTCTGAGAGGACTTCCATCGATGCTTTGGAATTCAGAGCACCTGTGGGCTCATCCGCAAAGAGAACCTTGGGGCTGTTGATAAGTGCCCTTGCAAGGCACGCTCTCTGAAGCTGTCCTCCGGATACTTCCGTAATCTCTCTTCCTGCCGTTTCGATGATACCGAGTCTTCTCATCAGGTCTTCAGCCTTCTTATTGACTTCATCCCTTGAGACAATTCCTGCCTGATAACCGGGAAGTACTATGTTATCCATGATGCTGAGTTTTTTCATCATATACATCTGCTGGAAAATAAAACCCATCTTGAGAAGTCTCATTTTCGTAAGCTGCTTATCATTCATCCCCGAAAGATCTTCACCGTCGAAGATAACTTTTCCCGCAGTCATGTTATCCATTCCGCTTATCGTATAAAGCAGAGTCGATTTACCCGATCCGCTGGGTCCCATTATCGAGACAAACTCTCCTTCTTCGATCTTAAGATTAATATTCTGAAGAACGTTATTGCTGAATCCGTCAACTATGTATGTCTTGCACAGATCCTTAGCTTCCAAACAAATATTTGCCATTTTTTACCTCATCATTTTCAAAACTTATTCCCGACTGTGATGTTATAGTAACAAGTCATTTCTTAAAAAATCTTTAAAGGATAAAAAAAGATGACACGGGGAAACGTCCCCGTGTCATCTTACTGTCTGTCGAAGTATGCTCTTCCGGAGCTTGGAAGGAAATACGTTCTGATATATCCATCGGTTGACAGTATTACGAATTCATTCGTTTCTTCAAGGTAATATACCCCGTCACCGTCATCTGCTTCGGTCTTGAATAATGAATCAGGATTTGTTATTACCGCAGATGCCGCTGCCTGATACTCTTCCGCGGAAGCAAATCCCATTTCTATTCCGTGCTTCTCATAATGCTCGTTCAGAAGCTTTTCGTTTCTGAATACATAAACACAGGGTTCTTCAGGTTCCTCTTCATCTACGGTAAAGCCCTCAGGTCCTTCCACCGCGCCGGCTTCTATCTGCTCCGTGCTTATCTCGCCGTAGGCTTCCAGCTCCGGGGTCTGCTCCGAAATCTGAGTTTCAGTATAATCGTAGACGGTTTCGCCCGTGTAAGATCTGTTTACAAATATGCATATACATAAGACTGCTAAGAGAATGATCACTCCGACAGCGATCACGGATTTAATGTTTTTATTATCCATTATTTTTTCTTCCTTACTGAATATCCGAAGGTTCCGATGGTGTCAGCCATTTTTCTGTATGCCCCGTGCTCATATGCAACAAGCTTACACTGATCCATATGGAAGACACCCTTCTCGTCCAGATACTTCTCATCAACCGATACGCTGACAACCTCTGCCAGGAACATGTCATGGGTTCCGAGTTCGAGTATCCGAGTCACTTTACACTCGATACATACTGGCGCTTCACTTATTGACGGAGCGTCAACCTTGAAACTCTTAGCCGGAGTAAGGCCCAATTCCTTGAATTTATCAATCTTTTTGCCCGTCGTGCATCCGGCCTTATCCAGAGCATAGACCATATCCTCGGAGGGAAGATTTATGACGAACTCTCCGGTTTCTTTTAACATCGGATACGAATATCTTTCTTTTCTGACAGAGATATATACCATCGGAGGATCGGAGCAGACAGTTCCGGTCCACGCGATCGTGATCATATTGTTATGTCCCTTGCCGTCATGGCACGTTACGATAACGGCAGGAAGGGGATACAGAAAATTCCCGGGTTTAGCAAATTCAGTCTTGCTCATTTTCTTACCTCTCTTCGAATAGCAAAAAACTAATCTATAGTATAAAATAATTCAGACAAATTATCACGTGAAAAGAAAGGGCCATTAATGAGCGGCAGTTTATACGTTATCCGTCACGGAAGAACGGACTGGAACGACAAACATATATTGCAGGGGAAAACAGATATCCCTTTAAATGAAACAGGCATAAAGATGGCCGAAGAGGCAGCTGTCAGATACAAGGACATTCACTTCGACATCTGCTTCTGCTCTCCGCTGTCCCGTGCCAGGGAAACCGCACAGATTCTGCTTAAAGACCGTGACATTCCCATAATATACGATGACAGGCTCAGGGAAATGAGCTTCGGTATATACGAAGGCGTTCACAACAGTTTTAAGGACCCTGACTGCTATGTAAAGGTGTTCTTCGAAGAACCTGAGAAATATCTGGAAAGACCCGAAGGCGGAGAAAGCATCTTAGACCTGATGCAAAGAACAAGAGAGTTTTTGGAAGAGAAAGTTTATCCTCTCATCGAAGAAGGAAAAGACGTTCTTATCGTCGGACACGGTGCCATGAACTCTGCAATAAAATGCAACGTCCGAAAACTCGATCTGAAAGATTTCTGGGTTGATGGAATAGAAAACTGCAAACTGATGAAACTGAATTAAAACTGATAAAAAAACTCCCGACGGCCGTGCCTTCGGGAGTTTTCATATTTATGACTTATTCAATATCAGAACTTTCCTGCCTTAGCAGCCTCTTCGATAGAAACTGCGGTAGAAACGGTCATACCAACCATGGGGTTGTTACCTGCTCCGATAAGTCCCATCATCTCAACGTGTGCGGGAACTGAAGAAGATCCTGCGAACTGAGCGTCTGAGTGCATACGTCCCATGGTATCGGTCATACCGTAGGAAGCGGGACCTGCAGCCATGTTATCGGGATGAAGGGTACGTCCGGTACCGCCGCCTGAAGCAACTGAGAAGTACTTCTTGCCTGCCTCAAGTCTCTCCTTCTTGTAGGTACCTGCAACGGGATGCTGGAATCTGGTGGGGTTGGTTGAGTTTCCGGTGATGGATACGTCAACGTTCTCTTTCCACATGATAGCAACGCCTTCGCAAACATCGTTAGCACCGTAGCAGTTAACCTTAGCTCTGGGGGACTCAGGATCCTTGGAGTAGCAGGTTCTGGAAACTTCTTTTACGGTGTTGGTATAAGGATCGTACTCGGTCTCAACGAAGGTGAATCCGTTGATTCTGGAGATGATCTGAGCAGCGTCCTTGCCGAGTCCGTTAAGGATAACGCGAAGGGGCTTCTGACGAACCTTGTTAGCCTTCTCTGCGATACCGATAGCGCCTTCAGCAGCTGCGAATGACTCGTGTCCTGCGAGGAATGCGAAGCACTCGGTCTCCTCCTCAAGGAGCATCTTTCCGAGATTTCCGTGTCCGAGACCAACCTTACGGGTGTCAGCAACGGATCCGGGGATACAGAATGCCTGGAGTCCCTCTCCGATAGCAGCTGCAGCGTCAGCAGCCTTGCGGCATCCCTTCTTGATAGCGATGGCAGCACCTACGGTGTATGCCCACTTAGCATTTTCGAAGCAGATGGGCTGGATTCCCTCGATCAGATGATAAACATCAAGTCCTGCGTCTTTGGTGATCTGTTCAGCCTCATCGATTGACTTAATCCCGTACTCAGCGAGTTTAGCAAGGATCTGGGGCTCTCTTCTTTCATATGATTCAAATTTTGCCATTTTCTAATCCTCCCTTTATCACTCTTTACGAGGGTCAATAAATCTAACAGCATCAGCTACACGGCCATACTGACCTGAAGCCTTCTCTACTGCCTTGGCTGCATCGTCGCCGGCCTTGATGAAGTCCATCATCTTACCGAAGTTGATGTACTTGTAGCCGATGATCTCATCGTTCTCGTCGAGAGCAAGCTGGGTGATATATCCGTCGGTAAGCTCGAGATATCTGGGTCCCTTCTCAAGAGTTCCATAGGTGGTACCTACCATTGAACGGGTTCCCTTTCCAAGGTCCTCAAGACCTGCACCGATCTGAAGTCCGTCCTCAGAGAATGCGGACTGGGTACGTCCGTAAACGATCTGAAGGAAGAGCTCTCTCATAGCGGTGTTGATAGCGTCGCATACAAGGTCGGTGTTAAGAGCTTCGAGAACAGTAAGTCCGGGAAGGATCTCAGATGCCATAGCTGCGGAATGAGTCATACCTGAGCAGCCGATGGTCTCAACAAGAGCTTCCTGAATGATTCCGTCTTTAACGTTAAGAGACAGCTTGCAGCATCCCTGCTGGGGAGCGCACCATCCGATACCATGGGTGTATCCGGAGATGTCCTTAACTTCCTTAGCCTTTACCCATTTTGCTTCTTCAGGAATGGGTGCAGCGCCGTGATGAACGCCCTGATGTACGGGGCACATCGCTTTTACTTCTGTTGAATAAATCATGTAGTAGCCTCCTTAATAGAATGTGAATGATTTATCATAGATCTTCTGAACTACTTATAAAATCACGCATCTGAGTAAGAATTATACTATTTTATGGGAATTTTGTACAGATAAACAGAATGCCGATTTACATAAAATTGCCGTTTCAAACAACCGGTGCAAGCTGATTCCAATCAAACATTTTCCATAGTCGAAACGGGTCCATTAATATTTTCAGCCAATTCGGATACAAGCATATTCAAAAAATACAAAATAATAAATGCAGCCAATGTACTCCTTTCGGTAACATTCACGTGAACAAATGAGTTTACAAAATTGACAGCAAAAACAAACACCACTCCCTTCACTAAAGAAGCAGCAACATAAACAAAGATAATTATAGTAATAGCACTGGAATAAAACAGCACCACCAAGAAAATAACCACAAGCAGGAGGACCAATACAATCTGTAGCCATAAAGGCAATCTGTTCATAAAGCTATCCGGCAAAAATGTGCTGATATTTAAATCCAAAAGAGGCGAAATGATAATTCCGTGCTCTTTATAAAAAAGGCGAACAAAAACATTTACAATCCAGTCCAAAATCCATATATTTATCAGCGAATCCAACAGAACGGATGAAACCGTCACCAATACTGATTTGGATTTTTTATTTGCGTAAATCTTTATACCCGAGGAAATTGTCGCTGAAACAGCCATGGATACGCAAAAAGAAAGTATTATGGTTCCAATCATATCCTCTGACAAATTCAACGCTTCGGAATAATTATCTCCGAAAATAATCTTCATGTATTCCAGCCAGCCGTAAACCTTTCCGGTAAAAAAAGAAATAATCACACCTATGATACATAATCCAAAAAATATCCAGTCCAAAGGTCTTTTTATATCATAGAAACTATTATGGGCTGTCTCAACGGTTCCTTCATTAACCATGGCCTTCAGAATATCTTTCAGAATATAATTACTTAAAGAACTATCAGCCAGTGCAAACAAAACAACCGCAATCACCATGGCAATAATCAGTGCAACACGGCTACCGGGAGCTAACCAAGACAGTATTTCGAACGTTATAGATATTATCAGAACTCGTGCGGAAAAATGCGGAATCAGAACCGCCGTCAGAATAGCAAGAAATACCAATAATAAAAACGGATGATTTACTCCATTAATCACCGGCAAAAGCAAGTTTACAGCTCCTGTGGAAGACCTTACCGCCTCTATAAAATGATGGCCGGCAGTTTCCTGCAACGCATTACCTATACAGAAAATAATCACGAATACATGACCCAGATAATAACAAATTCCGGTATATATTTCATATGCCTTATCTTTTACCATAAGCATCCCGGAAACCATCATCCATATAGCTATCATCATAATCATTGCAATATCGAAATCAGGTTTATATTCTTTGATATTATAGGTATTACACGCAACAATTCCTTTAACCGATATCAATGCAAACACTCCCAAGAGCAGAAGAAGCGCGTAATGAATAATGATTTTTATTAAATCAGTTTTTTCTTCCAGCCGCATAACTCACCTGTATGATCAACACATAATATCAGATCAAACTTTCCTTTCTCTAAAACGCTGTTTATTGCTACATTAAAAATCCGTAATCATCATGCTATCCCCCCATTTTTTGTCAACGAAAAAAGTAGTGGCACCACTGCCTGCCTAACCATGTAACGATCAAAGACGTGAAACGGATGCGATAAGTTCGTCCTCTTCTCCGTCTTCCACGGCATGACTGGTGGTTGAGATATAGATGAACAGAATCCTGTCATCGTAAGCCTTGACGAGAAATGTCTGATGGTTTCCGTTGCTGTCAAAAGTGAGTTGCCTAAAGGCTACATCGTTTATATATACATCCTTATCCACGATGGTGGTATATGAAAAGAACAGCTTCTCCTTCTGCTGAGCCTGTATGTTCTTTACAAAATCATCCGCAGTCACTCCGCCGGGGTTATCTTCGGAACATACCATAAGACCCGCCGAGGGTTTCTGAAGTGCATACTCAGCCATGAACGAATCTTTTTCTCCCTGAATATAACAGTAGCTGAGTGCTATGACCCAGTCATCCGCATCCTCGGGATTCTCCACATATTCGATCCATTCGGGAGGGGTGACGGTTATTCCGAAATAATCATTGGTATATACACCGTTCTTAACTTTTCCTCCACTGTATCCGCAGCCCGCAAGGTTGATGACTGAGACCACGGCAACAAATAAAGCAATAATCTTTTTACCTGTTTTTTTCATTATTTGAATATCATCCTTTTTAAAGAATTTATATGAAAACCGCTTCAGGCCTGAACAGGATAATAATACACCCCTCGGAGGATCACGTAAATCAACATCCGCTTCACCGCCGTTGCAATGAATGATATAATATTTAAAGTTAATTTTTTGTGAGGGACTCAGATAATGAAATTCATATCCTGGAATGTCAACGGACTCAGAGCCTGTGCAGGAAAAGGCTTTGAAGATTCTTTTAAGAAATTAGACGCTGATATCTTCTGCCTTCAGGAGACCAAACTCTCCGAAGGACAGTTTGAATTAGACCTCCCCGGCTATCATCAGTACTGGAACTATGCCGAGAAAAAGGGCTATTCCGGAACCGCTCTTTTTACAAAAACCGAGCCGCTTAACGTAACATACGGAATAGGCATCGAGGAGCACGACCACGAAGGCCGCGTCATTACTGCGGAGTTCAAGGATTTCTTTTTCATCACAGTCTATGTCCCCAATTCTCAAAGGGAACTTGCCCGCCTCGATTACAGAATGAAGTGGGAGGAAGCTTTCCTTTCTTATATCCTTAAACTGGAAAAGAAAAAGCCCGTCATCTACTGCGGCGATCTCAACGTGGCGCACAACGAGATCGACCTTAAAAATCCGTCATCAAACCACCACAATGCAGGTTTCTCCGATGAGGAAAGAGCAGCATTCGGCAAAGTTCTCGAGAGCGGATATATCGATACGTTCAGATATTTCTACCCTGACAGAAAAGACATCTACTCCTGGTGGTCATATATGTTCCATTCAAGGGAAAAGAATGCGGGATGGCGCATCGACTACTTCGTAGCTTCGGGAAAACTTAAAGACAGACTTGTCAGTGCCGACATTCACACGGATATTATGGGTTCGGATCACTGCCCTGTTGAACTTGTGATCAAGGATTAAATCTCACAACCGGATCACATCCGTTTTCCTATTGCATCACCGCAAAAGCAATTGTTTTATGAATAACATTTAAAAATATATAATGAAATTGCAGCTGTTGTTTTAAGAATTTTGTATGTCTGTATATCATGAAAATCGTCGGACTTAGAGATAAATTCATCCACTATCTCACAAAAAAAGAAGATCTTGACCGTAAGCTGTTCAAGGTACTGGGACTTGCCGGAATAATCGTAAGCATCACTGCCGGAATCCAGAGTCTGAGCATCGGGATGCTCGATGGCGGAATCATTAATCTGTTAGCCGCAATCTGTTCGGCAGCACTTCTTTATTTCGTAGACAAAACCGGAAGATATTTCATCGGTTATATTCTTACCGTTCTATCTGTTTTCATGGGACTGTTCACCGTTTTGTTTTTCGAAATGGGCGGCATGTACGGTTCAATGATGAGTTTTTTTGCTTTTTCCCTTGCATTTTCTTTCCTTATGTTCAAAGGATGGACCCTTGTCGTGGTAGAGATAGTCGAAATAGTCTATTACACGGCAGTCTGCTACTATTCCGTAAAATTCCCCGACAGTGTTCAGGCATTTGATACTCCGGCAGACCGGTTCATCGACCAGATAATGGGAATAATGCTTTCCGGAATAGGTATCGGACTTATCTTTCTCTTCTATATAAGAGAGCACAGAAAACAGCAAAAAATCGCAGAGGAAGCCAGTGAGGCCAAGAGCCGCTTCCTTGCTCAGATGAGCCACGAGATCAGAACCCCCATCAATATGATAATGGGAATGAATGAACTCATCCTGCTTGAGAGCGACAATGACCAAATAACCGAATATGCTGCAGGTGCCGAAGAAGCCAGCAGAAGTCTTCTGGGAATGGTGGACAAACTTCTCGAATATTCTCATTCGGAGGTTTTTGCAGACGATAATATCACTGTGGTTCCCACAGATATGACATCGGCCAGGATCATGGTAGTCGATGATAACAACATGAATCTGTCCGTCGTAAAATATCTGCTTGCCGACACCAAGGTATCCGTTGATACGGCAAGCAGCGCTGAAAAATGTTATGAACTTTTAAAGCATAACGATTATCAGCTTATCCTCATGGATTACATGATGCCGGTTATAAACGGACTTGAAGCTACTGAACATATCCGTGAAGAAGAAAGAAAAAACGGATCCCACACTCCCATCATAGTTCTTACCGCAGATGTAACTCCCGGAATCCGTGAATCATTCATACAAAAGGGATTTGACGGTTACATCTCAAAACCCGTTTCATTCAAAGACCTCGAACAGTGTCTCACCAGATACATCCCCAAGAACCTTGTTGAAAGGCATTCTGCCGTTTCCAAAGCAAACCTTACAGAAGAAGAACTTACCAATTACTCGAACCTTCTGGAAAAATATGACATTTCGCTCAAAGAGGGATTAAAGTATGCAAGCGGCGATTTCGGCCTGTATATAAACGTACTCAGATATTTCACAAACAATGCAGAGCCACTCGGCAAACAACTTGATGAAGCAGTTCGTGCAGGTGACCTTGCCGGCACCACCACCATACTTCATTCCCTTAAAGGCAATGCAAAAAATATAGGTGCAACCGAGCTTTATGATATTTGCAGAAAGATGGAAAAGCACGGAAGAGCTTCCGATAAAGAATTTGTGGATTCCGGTATGGAACTGGTACAGATTGAATGGCAAAGAGCCTGTAACGGTCTGATAGAAGGACTGTCCGTATTCGGGGAATCCGTTGCGCGCAGCAAAGATGAGAGCACGCAGGACGAAAGAAGCGGTGAAGAACTGCTGGAGGAACTCGTAAGATTCCTGGGCAGCAACGAACAGATACCTGCCATAAAGATCATCGATCAGCTGGAATCCATGGAGCAGGATGAAGAACGTAAAACTCTCATATCACAGATCAGGAAATGCACAGGTGATATCGAGTTTGAAAAAGCATTGGAACTGACAAGGGAACTTATGAGTGAGGGCAACAATGGAGGACATCAAGGTTCTGTATGTTGATGATGATATCAACATGCTTAATACCGGAGAAGAAATTCTGGTAAACGCAGGCTTTAAGGTGAGTCTGGCCAAATCAGGCAAGCAGGCCGTAAGGCTTCTTGAAAAAGGCATGAAATATGACCTTATCTTATTGGATATAGACATGCCTGAAATGGATGGATACGAGACTTTTTCTGCCATACGAGCCATATCCGGTCAGGAAAAGACTCCAATAGTCTTTTTAACCGCAATGGACGCTCCTGATTTTGAGATCAAAGGACTTGAAATGGGCGCTGCCGATTATATATCCAAACCATTCATCAAGGATATACTGATAGCAAGAGTCAGAAATCAAGCCTGCAAAGCTCTTGCATCCCGCACAGAAAACAAAGCCGACAGATATGACAGCGCGGAATACAGCAAATTCGAAAAATCTCTTACGGAATCGGAACTGAACGTAGCTCTTCTTATTGCAGACGGATTATCCAATAAGGAGATATCCGACAAAACCAATTATTCCTACGGATATGTCAAAAAGGTCGTTTCAATTATACTAGATAAAATGTATCTGAAGAACCGCGTCGAGATCAGAACAAGATTAAAAAAGAAATAATACAGCCGGGCATATATTTTTTAACAGGTCACTAAAAGTGACCTGTTTTTTTTATTTTGGTAACTTTTCAGCACTTATGTAATTAATAAAAAACTACTAGTATTTAGCAGGATAGTAAAAAACGACTATGAAGCGGGGAGATCAAAGAAGTGGTATTTGCGGTTACATTATTAATACTGTCCATAATCGCAACTATTCTCTTTGCACTGTTGAAGAATAAAGTGGCAACACTTGTGTGTCTTATATTAGTTGTCGCAATGTTGTGCCCCATTATCTTCAAAGTACTTCTCGATCATTGATCGTCAGATTCAAAGCTTTTACAGCACGGAGGAGAATACTGTGAAAAAGATCAAAGTATTAGGTTTGCTAACTGCAATGGCACTTACTTTCATGGCCGGATGCGGCAGCGAGCCTGCAAGCGAAGCACCTTCATCATCAAACTCAACCAGAGAGACTCGCGAAGTCGAAGAAGATGATGATATCGATGGAGATGAATGGATCTCATGGGCAGACTACACCATAATTGAATGCCTATGCCGAGCTCTCTGGATTTCTTCACAGCCTCAAGTATCTGTTCTTCATTCTCATATCTCTCTTTGGACTGGACATAACCGAATGCCCATTTGGGAAGCATGGAAGCTTTTCCGGTCAGGAATCTGTAGCCCTGAACCACTTCATTCATACTGCCGGCGATAAAATACATATCCGATTCGGGTGAACTTTCAGTATATATATATGTTCCGTTTTCATTATCGTTAAATATCATCGGACTGTAACAGTCAGTGAGGATTCCGTATCCTGCGGTTGAGACCAAAAACGAAGCGGCGATCTTTCTGTTACCCTGATGAACATATAATCTCTTTCCTCGCAGTGACGCGAAGCCTTTCTCCTGCTGACCCAGTCCGTATAGAGCCTCATCTCCCAGATTAAATCTGTAACGGATATGATAACTTTTACCGGAAGTCGATTTAAGTGCTTCTTCTATCACTTCCTTCTTTCCGTCTGCAGTATCTATGATCCTGGTCTTCTGAGGGGCATCTGCCAAATGAAGCATTTCAAATTCTTCGAATTCTCTCGGATTACCATCACACTCAGCAAAAAGCTTTTTACCAGAATTACCATAATATGTGACAGCTCCGTCATTTTTGCCAATTGACAGAGTGAGCTTCGGAAGTTTCATCTCTATTAAGCGATCGGATCCATTTTCTAATGTCCAATCACCGAATATCTCATCCGCTATAACACCGGGCTTTTTTTCTTCCGAAAAGCTGTCACTTACGGTATACGTAATGCGCACGATACTGTCAGACTTTGGTTCTATGCGCATGATCCCATGCTTTGAATATAGATAAAGTGTATTTTCGATTCTCTCTGCACGGTCTATTTTCCTGCTTACAGGCGATACAGCTGTTAACATAGGCACCTCTTCTTAAACTATACTTCCGGGATTCTTAATGGACCGGACTTCATATTTTATAAGTATAAAAAACTTCGGGATATCTTGTATTCATCACTGTGAAGTCATGTTGATGTTCCGACAGCTTACCGCTCCAGGATTCATATACCTTCCGTGCTTTGGTATTTTCCTTCAATACACCTATGACATATCT
>JAGPFR010000050.1 GCA_018056425.1 Lachnospiraceae bacterium | reverse complement strand
GCTCAATTGCTCGTGGAATTTTCAGGGATGCATTAGTATTGAATTATCAAGGAACCAAAACGGAGAAGGAGGGACTTGAACCCTCGCGCCGCTATTAACGACCTGCACCCTTTCCAGGGGTGTCACTTCAACCACTTGAGTACTTCTCCAAAGTACAATGCTTGAATTAAAAGCAAGTATGAACAGCCATTAAAAATGGTCTGAAATGTCTGAGCGGAGAGGGTGGGATTCGAACCCACGCGCCCTTTCGGACAAACGGTTTTCAAGACCGCCTCGTTATGACCGCTTCGATACCTCTCCAGGCGGCTGATTCAGCACAAAAAAAACAAAAGCGCCAGCACAGCGGCAACGTTTATATTATCAAACACGCCGCTCATAGTCAACAGAATTTTTGAAATTTTTGAACTAATTTTCTTCGGAATCTTTTGCTTCGATTTTTGCCTTTCTTTTAAGGAGAAGAGGCATGATGAGTTCGTCATAAACGAACGAGAAAATTGCAGCAAAAGGAATAGCCAGAACGATGCCTGCAGGGCCGAAAAGCTTACCTCCCACCACAATCGAAATAAGAATAAAAGCATCGGGTACTCCGAGTGATCCGCCGAAGAGCTTCGGCTTGATCAAATATCCGTCTACAAGCTGAATCACCAATGTAAAAATAAGGAAAACAAGTGCATACATCGGATCAACCAGAACAAGGATAAACGAACCTATTGCCGCACCGATAAAAGGTCCGAAGGTGGGAAGCAGGTTTGTTACACCGACTATTACCGATATAAGAGGTTTATAAGGAAGGCCGAACGCAAACATTAGGATTGCATTGACCACTCCCACGATAAATCCGTCGAGAACGTCATATCCTATATATCTGATAAGAATCTCGTGGCACTTCTTCCAGAACGCGGTATGGGTCGCATATGCCTTATCAGTAAGAATTGCATGACGAAGACGTCTGAATCCCGCCTTAAAACTTTCTTTTCCGGTAAGGAAATATATTGCCAGGATGAAACCTACAACAAGGTTAAACAGGCTGCTTCCGACACTTACAGAAGTACTCAAGACTTTGCCCATATTATCGGGAATGGTCTCAAAGAAACCGTACAGGGATTCCTCGAGGGACTTTTCTATATTACTTGCATCGATTCCGATCTTTGAAAGGTTGCCTGCTATCTTATCGAAATAGTTCGCAAGGTTTTCCAGATAGGAAGGTGCATTGGATACAAGCACGGTAATACTGTCTATCATGGAAGGAACAAGTGCTACAAACAAAAGAACGATCGCTACTATAACGATAAGAACTGTGGTGACTACCGCAAGAGAATGCCTGCTCTTCTCTTTTTTGATCCTGCCGAACCATTTCCTCTCAAAATAGTTTGCAAGAGGGTTCATGAGATAAGCCAGTATTATTCCGCATATTACGGGCGAAACAACATTTTTGAACGCAGCAAAGAAATTGCCGATGCCCTCAAAATGCGTGAGCATGACGTACAGGATTACCGCAAAGCTTGCGGCAAAAGTATAAGCAAACCATTTCTTTTCCAGCAATTCTTTAAGCTTCTTCATAAACGCCTCTGTATAATCTTAAATTATTTCTTCTTCTGATGAGCAAGAATATATCCGATAGTTCCGGGCGCAAACTCTTCGCGGGGCTTGTTTCCGGGTCTGCCGTTTCTGTTATCTCTTCTGTCGCCTTCTCTTCTTACGCCTTCTCTTCTGCCCTGCTCCTTCTTCTCTGCATTGGCATTACCCGATGCACCGGGAACTTTCCTGACAGGAGTGTCATCTCCGTCAAGTCTCATGGAAAGAGAGATTCTCTGCTTGGCAACATCCACATCCACAACACGTACTTCAACAATATCTCCAACCGATACAACCTCGAGAGGATGCTTGATATATCTGTCGGTCATTCTGGAGATATGTACAAGACCGTCCTGATGTACTCCGATATCAACGAATGCACCGAAGTCGATTACATTTCTTACCGTTCCTTTAAGGATCATTCCGGGTTTGAGATCCTTGATATCAAGTACATCGCTTCTGAGCACGGGCTTGGGCATATCCTCTCTGGGATCTCGTCCGGGCTTTTCGAGTTCATGGAAAATATCGGTAAGGGTGATCTCACCTATTCCGAGTTCTTCCGAAAGCTTGATCTTATCCGCGGTCATCTCAAATTCCTTGATGGCCTTCTCATCTCTTATCTCGCATCCCATCTTATCAAGAAGCTTCTTGGCAGCCGCATAGCTTTCGGGATGTACCGATGTCTGATCGAGAGGCTCTTTTCCGCCGCTTATGCGAAGGAAACCGGCACACTGCTCAAATGCCTTGGGTCCGAGTTTGGGAACCTTCTTGAGCTGTGCTCTCGATTCGAATCTTCCGTTTTCTTCTCTGTATGTAACGATGTTCTTAGCAAGTGCTGCGGAAACACCGGATACATATTTAAGAAGAGCTGCTGATGCGGTATTAAGATCAACACCTACACTGTTAACGGCATCTTCCACGACACCTCCGAGAGTTTCGGAAAGCTTCTTCTGATCACAGTCGTGCTGATACTGACCTACTCCGATGGACTGAGGATCGATCTTAACAAGTTCTGAAAGAGGATCCTGAACTCTTCTTGCGATCGATGTGGCACTTCTCTGTCCTACGTCAAAGTTAGGGAACTCTTCCGTTGCGAGTGCACTTGCGGAATATACGGAAGCACCGGCTTCATTGGTAATAACATACTGAACATGAGCTTCGGGAACTTCGCTGATGATCTGGGCGATGATTGCCTCGGACTCTCTGGACGCGGTTCCGTTACCTACGGAGATCAGATTTATGCCGTACTTTTTGATAAGAGCCTTAACAACCTGCTTGGACTCCTCAACTCTGTTCTGGGGCTCGGTAGGATATATGACAACAGTATCAAGAACTTTTCCGGTAGGATCCACAACGGAAAGCTTGCATCCGGTTCTGAATGCGGGATCCCAGCCGAGAACGGTACATCCTGCGATGGGAGACTGCATAAGAAGCTGCTTTAAGTTCTTGCCGAATACATCGATTGCTCCGTCTTCGGCCTTAGATGTAAGATCGCTTCTGATGTCTCTTTCAACTGCAGGGGCAATGAGGCGGTCATATGCATCCTTTACGGTATCTTTGAGAAGAGGTGTTGTATACTCATTTTCGGAAGTGATGAACTTCTTCTCGAGATATCCGATACAATTCTCCTCGGGAGCCTTTACCGACACGGTAAGGATCTTTTCCGCTTCGCCTCTGTTAAGCGCAAGAACCCTGTGTCCTGCAACCTTCTTAACAGGTTCGCTGTAATCATAGTAATTGGTATATACGGAATCAGCCTGAGGATCCTTCGCACTTGATACGATAAGTCCCTCATTGATCGTGAGTTCTCTGATAAAGCTTCTTACATCGGCATCATCGGAAATTCTCTCTGCGATGATATCGCACGCACCGGCAATGGCTGCCGCAGTGTCTTTGACTTCCTTTTCGGCGGCTTTTACCGCTGCTTCCTTGGTATCATTCTCGGGCTTTATGACACCGGTGACATATTTTGCAGCTTCATCCTCAACCGGTGATGATGCATTCTGCGCCTGAATGAAATCTGCAAGAGGTTCAAGTCCTCTTGCCTTTGCGGCAAGCGCTCTGGTCTTTTTCTTCTGCTTATAAGGTCTGTAGAGATCTTCAAGTGTAACAAGTTTTTCTGCTGCTTCGATCTTAGCTTTAAGTTCATCGGTGAGTTTACCCTGCTCATCAATGGAAGCGATATAAGATGCTTTCTTTTCCTCAAGGTTTCTGAGATATACAAGTCTCTCATGAAGAGATCTGAGCTGCTCGTCATTAAGAGATCCGGTAACTTCCTTTCTGTATCTTGCAATGAAAGGAATGGTGTTTCCTTCATCAATAAGTCCCACTGCGGCATCAACCTGAGTTTTCTTGATTCCGAGTTCTTCCGCAATTTTAAGAGATATGTCCAATTTTAGCCTCCAATATTTTCTCCGCTAATATAATGTCTTCCGGAGTAGTGATCTTTATATTTTCATAGCTTCCCATAACCAGTTTTGTTTTCGTGCCGAGATACATATTTACCATCTGCGCATCATCGGTTATCTCGGGAAGTTTGATTTCCTGACTTTGTTTACTGTCTTCGTATGCTTTCTTCGCAAGCAGACATGCCTTATATATCACATCTGCGGTAAAGCACTGCGGTGTCTGCATCAGCCATACATTTCTGCGGGGCGGTTCATCCGTAACGATCCAGTTTTCATCCGCAATCTTAACCGTGTCCTTGCTCGGAACGGCACAGACGCATCCCTGTTCTTCGTTTACATTTTCAAGGCACCTTGCGATTATCTCATCATCGACGAATGGTCTTGCACCGTCATGGATCAGTATCACTTCAGGCTTTCCGTCAAACGCCTCGCATCCGCCTTTTTCACATATGGCGAGTACTCCGTTTACCACGGAAAGATATCTTTCCGCACCGCCCGTAACTATGTGGCTTACCTTATCGAATCCGCCGCGCTCCACGATATCGCGTATCATCTGAATATCCGATGCGCCGGACACGAGAATGCACTCATCGATAAGATCCGATTTCTGTATTGTATTCAGGCTGTGCCAGATAAGAGGTTTTCCGCCAAGATCAAGAAACTGTTTGGGAACGTCGCTTCCCATTCTCTTCCCTCTTCCTCCGGCAAGAAGTATCAGTGCGTTTCTTTTTCTCATATTTTAAAAACGCCTTTCCTGTCTCCGATGGAAAGATTCGGAACAGCATTCAGATCCAGTCCGCTCCTGTATCCGAGCAGGTATTCGTAAGAACCCGCAACACCTATCATTGCCCCGTTATCGGTGCAATAGACAGGCTGAGGCCTCATGAATTCTATGCCTGCAGCCGCGCATTCTTTTTCAAATGCTTCGCGAAGTGAAGTGTTTGAAGCAACGCCTCCGGCAATGGCAAATTTCTTAACGCCCCTGTCCTTGGCGGCCTGCATGCTGTGTCCGACCAGAGTATCGACAACTGCTTTCTGGAAAGATGCCGCAACATCGGCAGAGTTTATCGTCTCGCCTTTCATATTGCAGGAATTGAGATAATTCAAAACCGCCGATTTAAGTCCGCTGAAAGAAAAGTCATATTCATTCTCACGGACCTTCGCCCTGGGAAAATCTATCGCATCCGGATTTCCGTTTTTCACTTCCTTATCGATCTTGGGACCGCCGGGATAACCGAGGCCGATCGCTCTCGCGACTTTATCAAAAGCCTCGCCTGCCGCATCATCACGGGTCCTGGCGATTATTTCATATTCCCCGTATCCGGTTACATTAACAAGGTGTGAATGTCCGCCCGAAGCAACAAGGCACATGAATGGCGGCTCCAAAGATGGATTGTCAATGAAGTTTGCACAGATGTGGCCTTCGATATGGTTAACTCCCACTACGGGAATGCCTGCTGCCCATCCGAGAGCTTTGGCATGCGCCACTCCCACAAGAAGAGCTCCTACAAGTCCCGGTCCGTATGTAACGGCAATGGCATCCATGTCCTTAAGCTCTTTACCCGCTTCGGACAATGCCTTCTTAACAACCTGGTTTATTTTCTCGATATGTCCTCTCGATGCGATCTCAGGGACAACCCCTCCGTAAACCGTATGGAGATCTATCTGGGAATAGATGACATTGGAGAGAACTTCCCTGCATCCTTTTATGACAGATGCTGCCGTTTCGTCGCATGAAGACTCGATGCCCAAAACAAGCAGATCTTTATTTTCAGTTACAATATCATTCATAGTTAATTATCACCCGACTCTTGCTGGGCCGGAGCGCCTTCGCCGGTCAAGTCCACATTTTCATAAAGATCCCATCCGAATATCTTCCATCTCTTATCGCTCGGGTCTTTTCTGAGAAGATAAATAAGACGAAGTGTACTGGACTGATTATTCTCAGTCAGGTTATAGGTACACATAAGTCTTGCAAAATGAAAACCGTCGCGATCGTAATAGTCGACATTGGTTGAATTGGCTACGGAGGCATTGGTGATCTTCCTTCCGTTTTCTCTGTATTCATTGATATCCTGATGAAGTCTTACAAGATATGTCCCCGTCTCGTTGATTGCCTGAAGGTCCGGGTCGAAAAGTTCTCTCGCCCTTATGCCGAGAGCATCTATCTCTTCTTCCGTAACGTCATCGCGGTAATAGCAGAGCATTATATCGTTGTAATACTTCATAACTTCCTTGGGCGTGGGGGGATAATCGTTTGTAAGATTCCTCGAAAGAGCGAGCTCAACAGCCGTCATCGTGGCATCTTTTTGCGCGCTCTTTGCCTTTCCGGCAAGGTAGGAATAATAACCGACCAAGCCGAAGACCAGGATGATTATGGTAATTGTTACACGTATCTGTCCGGACTTCATGGGATCCTTCCCGTTTATTCGTCAAAGTTCAGTTCCATGGTCTCGCCGTCTTCAGGTATCAGAGTATTCTCAAAGATCTTCTTAACACCCGAAGCATATCTTGATGCCTTTCCCATGGCGGGGGAGAAATGTGTGAGCCACAGTCTCTCCACACCGGCATCGGCTGCAATCTGAGCAGCTTCGTACATTGTCATATGTTTCTTCTTAAGCGCCTTCTGATCATCCTCAGGGTCTCCGTACATACCCTCCAGAATGCACAGATCGCTTCCTGCAACATTTTCACCTATCGATGGTACCGGCCTTGTATCGGTGCAGTAGGCTATCTTGATGCCTTTTCTGTCCGGTCCCATGACCATCGAGGGAACATAGGTATTGCCGTCTTCTTCAACGGTTTCTCCGTTTTGGAGCCTGCTCCAGTATTTGAGAGGGATATTCGCAGCAAGTGCGGCATCCTTGTCAAATTTTCCGGCTCTGTCTATTTCAAAAGTATAACCGTAGCAGGTTACGCTGTGATTTACTTTAAATGCCTTAAGTCTGTATCCGTGGATCTCAATGATATGTTCCGGTCCCGAATACTCATGCAGCCTTACTTCAAAAGGAAGCTCGGGTGCTATAACCCTGAGGCCGGACACTACTCTTTCAAGCCCCTTGGGTCCGTATATATCAACGGGGGCGCTTCTGTCGGAATTGGCCATATCCAGAAGCAGTCCGGGAAGACCGCTTATATGATCTGCGTGGTAATGCGTAAAGCAGATCACATCGATCGGATTGGGGCTCCATCCGCGCTCCCTCATTGCTATCTGTGTTCCTTCACCGCAATCGATAAGAAGCGAGCTGCCGTTATACCTGACCATTAATGAGGTCAGCCATCTGTATGGAAGCGGCATCATTCCACCGGTGCCGAGAAGTGTTACATCAACCATAAATTCTCCAAACTATTTTTTGCGGATCCACATGATGTTTGCATCCTCTTTGGGATCCTCGTAAAAACCCGGGCGTATGCCTTCGCTTACAAACCCGGCCCTTTCATAAACCTTGATCGCGGGAGCGTTTGATACTCTGACTTCAAGAGTAAACTCCTCGGCGCCTGCTTCTCTTGCGGTATTAAGAAGCTCATTCATGAGTTTTCCCGCAATGCCCAGATTTCTGTATTCGGGAAGAACCGCAACATTATCGATATCGCCTTCAGCTCCGATTATTCTCATGCCCGCGGTACCTACGATCTTCCTCGAGCCCTTTTCATCGACAGCCTCGGCAACCAGGTAAAGTGCATCGGACTCATCCATCAGATGCCCGAATTCCTTAGCGGACCAGGGTCTGGAAAAACACTGATTCTCAATATAGGCAAGAGGTCCGATATCGCTCACACCCATTTTTCTGATCTTAAGCTCTTTGACATTTTGTCCCATAAGCTCCCCCTCCGTCATATGTCGCCCTAAAATGCAGTCATGTTTCTCAGATCAAAATTCTTGGCGCCTTCTCTCTCTGCCTGAGATACCCTCAGATATGTAGGCGAATGATCGTCAGCATTAACAAAAAGTCCGTCAGCATACATCATAGAACCAAGTACCGCAACAGAAGCTGCGTTTTGTCTGTTCAAATGAGCCGGAGCAAATTCAAACGGAATGCTCACCTTGCTCTCAAGGATCTGCTTATAAGCATCGGATCCGTCACCGAGGAAGATGGTTTCTTTTCCGAGAGAATTGATCTTCTCTATCATCTCCTCAACAGCCACCGCTTCTCCGGTAATATGCGTGATCAGCTTACCCTGTTCGAAGCTGTAAAGTGCGGTATAAACCTGATTCCTTCTTGCGTCCATCATGGGACATACATAGGAGCCGGCACCCCAGAGATTAAATGCCAGGCCCGAAAGAGTCGGAACCTCTATGACAGGTATGTCCGCTGCCATTGCTATTGCCTTTGCAGTTGCGGATCCTATTCTGAGTCCCGTAAAAGAACCCGGACCCGCGGATATGGCAACCGCATCGAAATCCTCCGCCTTTGCCGAAGTCTCTTTACAGATGGAATCTATCATCGGCAAAAGAGTCTGAGAATGTGTTTTCTTATAATCTGTCGAACTTAAAGCAAGTATGCTTCCGTGCTCTCCGGGATCACCCTCCCAGATTGCGGCGCTTGCAACAAGCCCTGACGAATCTATTGCAAGTATCTTCATATCTTCGTAACCGTTATCCTGCGATAATCAAAGCCTTTATCGTTATCTCTTTCAACAGAGATTCTTATCCTGTGCTCGGGGAGAAACTCCTCGATATTGCATGCCCATTCTATAAGGCATACCCCGTCTCCGTAAAAATAATCCGTATACCCTATCTCTTCCATCTCGGCGGGATCCTCGATCCTGTATGCATCATAGTGATACAAAGGAAGTCTTCCGCAGTCATATATCTGCATGATGGTAAAAGTAGGACTGGTAACATGCTCGTCTATCCCGAGGCCTTTTGCAAAGCCCTTGGCAAATACCGTTTTGCCGGCACCAAGGTCACCCTCAAGTGTATAGACGGTGCCCGGAGCGGTTTCTTTGCCGAAGCGAAGACCGAGTTCATAGGTATCATCCGCAGAAAAACTCTCATATATTTCCTGTGAAGGATTTTTGATGATTTCCGTCAACATTTGATATTAACCTTATCGGATGACATGTTCTGTGATATGCACTGTATGATCAGAGACATCTTGTCACCAAGCTGGTTTCTGGGAAAAATGGTGGCTCCGGTGCGTGAAGTAAAAACAAGCACGCTTCTGGAGGTCGATACAGCTTTTACACAGTCGCCCCAGCTGATGGTCTCTTCATTCTCACCCTGTGATACGGTAAGCCCCTCGTCATCCAGACGATAATGAAGGGGATTCTTAAATGCAGGACTCAGCGCGGCAACCTGGGCACTCCTGATCCAAAGTGTAACCGGCAGGTAAACCACAACAAGCAAGCCTATTATGGCAAGAGGATAATTGCCTCCGTATATTCCGTATACCACGGCAACAAATCCGACTATTTCAGCCAGGATATTGATGAATTTGCTGTAGGTATATTTCAGATTGTAGTCATACAGATCGGCCTTTCCGATCTTGACATCGCATTCGATCATAATTCTTCCTTAAGGCCCCTGATATGTCGTTTTTATGCCTTTCGGGCATAAGGGTGCAATATACACAAAATATCACTTTATTTTACCTTAAAAGGCTTAAAAAAGCAATGAGCGGCGGGTCCTGAAACCGCCGCTCACTGCTTGATTATGGGAGGATTTATTAATCTTTAGATATCATCTTTCCGCCGCGCTTCGAGACGACATCGAAGATAACTGCTGCCAGGAGAACCACACCCTTTACAACCTTCTGCCAGTTAGCATCAACGCTCATAAGTGACATTCCGAGGTTGATGATACCCATGAGAACCGCTCCTACGATAACTCCGGGAACGGTACCGATTCCGCCGTATGCCGAAGCTCCGCCGATGAAGCAGGAACCGATGGCATCCATCTCATAGTTCTGTCCGTAAGTGGGCTGAGCTGAGGTAAGTCTTGCGATGGTAACCATTCCGGCAAGCGCTGAAAGGAATCCCATGTTGGTATATGCAAGGAAGTAAACCTTGTTGGTGCTGATACCGGAAAGCTTTGTAGCCTTCTCGTTACCGCCTACTGCGTAGAAGTAACGTCCGGTCTTGGTGTTGGAGGTAATGAAACCGTATACCAGGACTACGATGAGAACCCAGATAAGAACGGTAGGAATACCTTTGTGCTGTGAAAGTCTGAAGGTGAAAGCAAGGATTACTGCTGAGATGATAATGGTCTTAGCCCAGAAGAATACTGCTTTCTCTACTTCGTAATGCTTCTTGATCTTGCTGATCCTGCCTGAGAACTGGAGGAAAACAAAGAGTGCTGTTGCAATTCCGCCTGCTAAAAGACAGGTGATGTTAAGAGGGTTATCTCCGAAAACATCGGGGATGTAGCAGTTAGCACCGCCGCCGAATACGTTTACGAAAGTGGTGTAATCCTTGATTGAAATGGTAAGTCCCTGAAGAACTACGTTTGAAAGTCCTCTGAAGATGAGCATACCTGCAAGGGTTACGATGAAGGGAGGGATTCGTACGTATGCGATCCAGAAAGCCTGGAAAGCACCGATGAGAATACCGATTGCAAACATAGCGAGTACGGTTACGATGAAAGGTGCGTTGTACTTAGTCATAAGGATCGCACCTACAGCACCGGTGAAACATACTACGGAACCTACGGAGAGGTCGATGTTACCACCGGTCAGTATGCAGAGCAGCATACCGGTTGCAAGAATGAACACGTAAGCGTTCTGTGAAATAAGGTTTGATACGTTCATGGGGAGAAGGATTGCTCCTCCGGTACGAAACGCAAAGAATCCGAGCACAAGAATGAGTACAATGATCATTGTGTACTTCTTGACCAGATCAAGTATTTTTGTCTTATCCATTTTCTAATTCTCCTTCGTATCCTTCTTATGCCGTTTTAATGATGTGAGACATAATGATTTCCTGACTTGCTTCGCTGCCCTTAAGTTCGGCAACCATCCTGCCTTCATTCATGACATAGATTCTGTCGCACATTCCGAGTATCTCGGGCATTTCGGAAGAGATCATGATAACAGATTTACCCTGAGCTACCAGATCGTTCATAATGCAGTAGATCTCGTACTTGGCACCTACATCGATACCTCTTGTGGGCTCATCAAGGATGAGGATATCGGGATCGGTGAACATCCACTTGGCAAGAAGAACCTTCTGCTGGTTTCCGCCTGACAGATTTCCTACATTCTGTTCAACGGTAGGACACTTTATGTTGAGCTTACCTCTGTAATCGGTAGCCACATTGTATTCCTTGTACTTATCGATCACTCCTCCATTGCCGGAAACTGCATCCAGATTGGCAAGTGTGGTGTTGATCTTAATGGGGTTCGAAAGGATAAGTCCGTTTCCTTTTCTGTCTTCGGTAACATATGCAAGACCATGGTGGATCGCACTCTTAACCGAATCAAGTTTTACCTCTTTGCCGTCGATCAGGATCTGACCGCTGATCCTGTCACCGTAGCTCTTTCCGAAAAGGCTCATTGCAAGCTCTGTACGTCCTGCACCCATAAGTCCGGAAATTCCTACGATCTCACCCTTTCTGACATTGATGTTGACGTTGTCAACAACCTTTCTCTCTGAATATAGGGGATGATATACGGTCCAATTCTTAACTTCCATCTTGATATCGCCGATGTGGGATTCTCTCTTGGGGAATCTGTCGGAGATCTCTCTTCCTACCATGCCCTTGATGATCCTGCCTTCCGAGAAGTCATCGACTTTCTTATCAAGGCTTTCGATGGAGCAACCGTCACGGATTACCGTGATCTTATCAGCTACATAGGATACTTCGTTGAGCTTATGGGAAATGATTATGGAAGTCATTCCGTTTTGTTTGAATTTGAGAAGCAGTTCAAGGAGTGCTCGTGAATCTTCTTCATTGAGTGATGAGGTAGGCTCATCGAGAATAAGAAGTTTAGCGTTCTTGGCAAGTGCCTTGGCAATTTCGACAAGCTGCTGCTTACCGACGCCTATATCTTTGATAAGAGTCTGCGGAGATTCTTTGAGGCCTACCATTTCGAGGTATTTCTTCGCAAGCTCGTTAGTTTCATTCCAATTAATAACCTGTTTTCCGCCGCGCTCGTTTCCGAGGAACATATTCTCGGCGATCGTCATATAAGGGATAAGGGCAAGTTCCTGATGAATGATTACAATACCCTTTGATTCACTGTCTTTAATAGTATGGAACTGGCAAATTTCACCGTTGTAAACGATGTCGCCCTCGTAACTTCCGTAAGGATAGATTCCGCTGAGGACATTCATAAGTGTGGATTTTCCGGCACCATTCTCTCCGACAAGAGCATGAATTTCGCCTCTTTCTACCTCAAGGCAAACATTGTCGAGAGCCTTGACACCGGGGAAGGTTTTGGTTATTTGCCTCATTTCAAGTATATTATCAGCCAATTTTACTCCTCCTTGCATACATAATGTATACTCTACCCTGACAACAGGCGGGGGATCAACCCCGCCTGAGTCTGTATTGGGCAATTCTTATTACTTAAGCTGATCAGCTGTATAGTAACCTGAGTCGATAAGAAGCTCTTCGTAGTTGTTGATGTCAGCAAATACGGGCTCGCAGAGATATGAAGGGATGATTCCGGTTCCGTTGTCATATGTCTCTC
Organism: Lachnospiraceae bacterium; assembly: GCA_018056425.1. Classification (GTDB taxonomy): domain Bacteria; phylum Bacillota; class Clostridia; order Lachnospirales; family Lachnospiraceae; genus AC2028. Next base: position 3,746 of record JAGPFR010000050.1, on the reverse strand, counting down.
TGTCGTTGATGGGAGCCTCGCCGCCTCTCATGATAGCGTCAACCATTTCTACGGTCTTAGCTGCAAGAGTACGAGTATCCTTGAAGATAGACATTGCCTGCTTTCCGGCGATCATGTTCTTAACGTTTGCGATGTCGCAGTCCTGACCGGTGATGATGGGCCAGTTGTCGTGATTTGCAACATAGTTAGCTTCAAGAGAGTTGGTAACACCCATAGCGGTTGAGTCGTTGGATGCAAGAACAGCGTCAAGCTGGGTTCCGTCAGCATAGTTAGCGGAAATGATTGCATCGAATCTGTTCTGAGCATTCTCAGTTGACCATCCCTGGGTAGCAACGGTAGCAAAATCAGTCTGTCCGGATTTTACTACAAGCTGTCCGTTGTCGATGTAGGGCTGAAGAACTTCCATAGCGCCGCCGAAGAAGAATCTTGCGTTGTTGTCTCCGGGGTCACCGGTGATGAGCTCGATGTTGAAGGGGCCATCGCCGTTAGCGAGGTTGAGCTGCTGCTCAATGTACTGTCCCTGCTTAACACCTACAAGCTTGTTATCGAAAGTAGCATAGTAGGTAACTGCATCGGAGTTCATGATAAGACGGTCATAAGCGATAACGGGAATGTTCTTTTCCTTAGCCTGCTCAAGAACGGTTCCGAGTGAATCACCGTCGATAGAAGCGATAACGAGCACCTGGCATCCTGAGCTGATCATGTTCTCAATCTGAGAAACCTGAGTAGCGATGTCGTTGGAAGCATACTGAAGGTCAACTTCGTATCCTGCTGCCTCAAGAGCCTGCTTCATGTTCTCGCCGTCCTGATTCCATCTCTGGAGATCCTTGGTAGGCATTGCTACGCCGACTCTTCCACCTGCTTCAGCAACAGGAGCGGGAGTATCTGCATCGGTGTTGCCTGCGTCAGCGTCAGAATCAACGGTATTGCTTGCAGCGGGTGAAGCGGGGGTGTTTCCGCCGGCAGTGTTTCCACATCCTGCGAGAACAGTTGTAAGCATCGAAGCTGCAAGTAACAAACTAAATAACTTTTTCTTCATTTTTTCTTTCTCCTTCATAGGATATTTATTTGTTACACATATATTATTATCACTTTACAAATGGAATTAATTTTTAGGCATCTTGATATTTTTTCCTTTGTGAAACGTTTCTGAAATCATTGCAGGCAAATTTTTGCTGTAAAATATGCATAAATCGCAAAATATTACCCGCATATTTTCTTCCGGACACAAAAAAAGCCCGAAATATCGGGCTTTTTCCGGTTCTGCAATTATTTGCTTGTCATTTTTTTATCAAGGCATCTGTTCCGGATCATACAGATACACATCTTCTTTAAGATGGAAACCGCTGTTAATAATGACTTCATTCATGTTATCGGCGGTCACCGCTATGGGTTCAAGACCTATATAGGGTATGTCATATGTTCCGTCATTTATGGTAGATATATCATTTCCGGTAAGTTCCTGTCCCGTTGCCAGAGCAATTGCGCATTCTGCCGCGCGCTTCGCAAGTTTTTCCACAGGCTTATAAACCGTCATCGTCTGCGTGCCTTCAATGATCCTCTGGCATGCCTCAAGATCCGCATCCTGTCCGACTACCATGACATCGCCTGCGCGTCTCATTACGGAGAGGGCCTGTATTACCTGACCCGCAAGATTATCATTTCCGCACATTATCGCATCTGCCTGTGATACCAGATCGGTGTGGGTATACACATAATCGGATGCAAGCTCAGCTCTCCATCCGTCACAGTGCATGGTATCAAGGATTTCTATCCTGTATTTATCGCACACATCCCTGAAGCCGTTTTCAACGAGGGGAACATTATTGTCGGTGGGCGAACCGCCGAGCATAAGTACGTTGCCTCCGGCCAGTCCGTTACTCAGAAGCGCTTCCGCCATGAGCTTTCCTACCATATAGTTATCAAAGGTAATATACAGATCTGCGTTCGAATTGGTAACAAGTCTGTCGTAAGCAATGATCTTGATACCTGCATCCTTGGCTTTTTCCACTACATCTTTGAGTGATTCCGAATCGATGCATATAATAACGATGACATCCACTCCCTTGGCTATAAAATATTCGATATGCTCGATCTGTTTTTCAACATCACCGTTTGCATTCTGAACATTTACGGTCGCACCCAGTTCCTTGGCGGTCGATACGAATACATCCCTGTCTCTCTGCCATCTTTCAATGACAAACGAATCGAAACTCATTCCGATCTCAATGATATCTTTACTCGCTCCTCCTTCTACCACGGCATCCCCGGCAGGAGCATCGCATCCCGTCAGAAGAAGAATAAAAGCCGCAAGCAAAGCCGTTAATTTCCTTTTCACTTACTTACCCTCTCTGTACTCCGTGGGAGTCACACCCACATTCTTTTTAAATGTTTTACTGAAATAATTGGGATCGGAATATCCGACCTTTGCACAGATCTCTTTCATGGAATACTGAGTTGTTGCCAAAAGCTCCTTGGCCTTGTCCATTCTCAGCCCGGTCAGATAATCTATGAAATTTTCTCCGGTTCCTTCTTTAAATATTCTGCTCAGATAATACGAGCTTATATTAACTTCTCTCGAAACATCTTCAAGCGTTATGTTATCGGTATAATTGTTTTCAATGTATTTCTTGGCAGCTTCGATCGCGTCATTGGAACTTTCTTCACGCTTGGTCGAAATATTTCTGCATGAGAAAATAAGGCGATCGGATAACCAGTTCCAGAGGCCGTCGGTATCTTCTATAGCCATAAGGGTGGGGAGATAGTCTCTGCGGTTTGAAATACTGTAAACCATGCCTCCGCTGCTGTACGAAATGTGCTCGGCACGAAGCGCAAACTCAAGTATCTTGAGTCTGATGTCCATGATATCTCCGCCCCGGATATATTCAAAGTATTCTTTTGCAGCGCTTAGTGCCGCATCGGTTCTTCCTTTTTCAACTTCTGCGAATATCTTTCTCTCGATATCAACGGGATAGTTCTCGGAATATTCGCAGCCGATCGGAAGGTCATCTGCATGAGCAACCGTGTTGGTGGTGAGAAGAAGTGCGTTTACCGCATCTCTGTAGGAACTTTCCATGTCCCTTATCTTCTCCACTCTTCCGACACCTATCCTGAATGCGATATCGGTGCGTTCTCTTAATTTATGTGCAAGTTCCCTTGCTCTTCCGATCACCTCGACTCTTTCGTTATAATCCATCGCTGAATTATCAAAGGGTATGAGCACCGCTATCTTATTGCCCATTACGGAACCGACTATTCCGCCGAAATAATCCTTGATGTAACTTCTGATGTTCTGATAATGCTGCTGGAGTTTGACGCCGCTTCCGACGGCATTTGTCATATGGTTACCCTCAGCCGCATCGCCGGATACGATCACCATCATATATCCGTAATCGGCTGTGATCTCCAGCATGGATCTGTAATTTTCAATGTCCTCATCAAAATACTCATGGAACAATATATTATAGATAAGGCCGTTTTCGAGAATGGGAACAACCGTCTCAAGTTTTTCTCTTATGAACAGATCATTGGAACGGCGTTTCTTTTCTTCATCCACCATGGACATCGCATTTTTGAGAGCAGCGATCATACGGTTTCTGTCCATGGGCTTTGTCATGTATTCAATCGCACCGAGCTTTATGGCTTCCTGTGCATAGTCGAATTTATCGTATGCGGACATAACAATGAAAATCGTATTTTCATTGCTCTTTCTGATCTCGCGCATTGCATCGAGTCCGTTAATGCCG
>JAGPFR010000049.1 GCA_018056425.1 Lachnospiraceae bacterium | reverse complement strand
GTTTAAGATTAGGGGAGTCAGAAGGATATTCTTCTACTGCAACCGTGACGGCCTGTTTTTGATCGATCCGGTAAATGGGATTGATGACAACTGAAAAGTGCGGGATTTAAGACATATCTGTGCCCTGTGGAGTTAGGATTCTACGTAACGGAGAGGCGCAGAGAGAGTATTCTGCGTTCCGTAGGTGGTTCTATGGCATATTCGCTGATACGCTTTATCCGTAACCATTAAATACGGGCAGGAGGTTTTCAAATGAATCAGGAATTAACCGGTAAATTTATTGCACAGATACGAAAAGAAAAAAACTTGACGCAGAAGGAACTTGCCGACAGGCTCGGGATCAGTGATAAGACCGTTTCGAAATGGGAAACAGGAAACGGAATGCCTGACGTATCACTGCTTCAGCCTCTGTGCAGGGAATTGTTGGTTAATCTGAATGAACTTCTGTCCGGTGAAAGACTTTCGGAAGAAAGTTATAACGGAAAGGCGGAAGAGAATATGATGAATCTGGCCAAGGATGCGCAGGAAGGAAGAAACAACAAGAAAAAAGTGGGGATCATAGGTGTTTGTTGCGGAATGCTGGTGTTTTTGCTTTTTATCGAATTAGGTATAACCGGTGCTGCGGGAGTAAGCGGAATCTACAGTTTTCTGGATTTGCCGACACTTATAATAATAGTCGGAATACTGCTCGGAATGGAACTTATCTCCGGGAAATTCGGAAGGATCTTCAAGGCACTTTCAGCTTCGATAAAAAATTCCGTTCAATTGGATGACGATACCAGAAACCTTTATCTTCAGGATCTTCTGTTTGCAATAATATCTACGGTCATATCAAGCTTTTTTCGGCCATTATCGGTTTTATTACTCTTTTGCATAATTTTTCAGATCCCGCTACGATCGGACCAAGCTTTGCGGTTATGTCCATCAGTTTTTTCTACGGATTGATGATAACTGCGCTTTTATTTTCTCTCAGAGAAAGATTAAAGAAATAAAAATTCTTAAGATTTCGCAAGAATTCTTAATGAATTCTATATTGACTATGCATTTCTATGGTTGTATCATCGCGTTCAGTTGCGCTTTTTGCAAGAGACGCAATGAATAATAGTTATAGAGGTGTTTAGTTATGAAAAAAATGATTGCAACAGTACTTACAACAGTGATGGTATTCGGCGTTACCGCTTGCGGAAACACTGCTGAAGACACCAGAGAAGTTACTGACGAGACTGTTATCGAGGAAGTTGAAGAGTCCGAAGATGCAGAAGCAGAAGTAACCGAAGATGATGCAGAAGATGCAGACGCAGAGAGCGATGAAGAGACCGATGCTGAAGCTGATGCTGAAGAGCAGGACGGAGTTCTCGGCGCAGTAGACGGAGATGTTTACACCAATGCTTTCTTTGGAATCGAACTCAGCGCAGTAGACGGATATTCTTTCCTTGATGACAAGCAGATCGCACAGCTCGGATACATGAGCGCAGATGTTCTCGGAAATACTGATATTACCGAAGCTATCGAGTCCGGTGAGACCATTACCGATTGTCTCCTTGCAGATTCTACCTTCGACAATTCTCTTAATATCACCATCAGCAGCGTAGATTCAGGGGTTTCTCAGGATGATGCAGAGGCAGTTATCGATGCTACCATTCCTTACCTTGTAGAGAGCTTTGAAGGAATGGGATTTGAGAATCTTGCCTGCGAGCGTGGAACCACTACCTTCCTTGGTGAGGAGTACCCTTGCATCAACATCAGCTTTGTTCTTACCCAGGACGGAGTATCTTATGATATGAGCATGGTTGAGGTAATCCTTCTTAAGGACGGATATAGCGCAACCATCACCGCTCAGGCCGGATCCGATGATGAGATCGATACTCTTCTCGGTGCTTTCGAGTCTCTTGACTGATTGACGTAAAAACGGTAAATACACAGGGCCCGACAGGAATGTCGGGCCTTTTTAGTTACCCTCGCAAAAGTATGATAAAATATATAAGTCTATATATAAAAAATACAGAAATAATTAATTGCAATTTAATTATGAAAATCACAAAAAAAGTAGTAAAGTATCTGTTTGCGAAATTTGTTAGATGATTGAGTAACGTCGTTTTTAGTGAATGGAGAAATTATGGATAACGATGCTAAGAAGAAGTTGTTAGACGAACTTGCAAAACAGATGACCGGAAATATCCCGGAAGAGCCTGAGAAAGGCCAGCTGATCTCCAAGATAGACAGTGCAACAAATACTGTTACTTTTATGCTCTCCGGTACAAAGTACTCCATAGAGGATATGCAGAAAGCCAGAAAATATCTTCAGGAGAAAATGGATAAGCATCCGAGTGAGAAATCCGAAAGAAGGATGTATTACGAAATAGCAATTACCTGTATGGATACGGTTATTCATCAGTTTACCAAACCGGTGGATCAGATGATTCAGGGCAGCAAGCTGAAATAAAGACAGGCCGTCCGGTAAGAAAGGCAACTTTTATATGAAAAGCAAGAACACCAGAAAGATCGAAAAGATTAAGAAACAGCATGGATTACTTGCCATTTTTGTATATCTTATTACATGTGTTGTGGCTACCTTCATGCTTTCTTACTTTGTTTATTCGCTTGTTTATTATCTGCTTCAGGCCAAGCTCTCATCCGAATACGAATCCATAGCCTATATGGGAAGGATTTACGATCAGAGCCTTGAAGAAGGATACGAAGGTGATGTCTGGTCTGTTCTGGATGAGGACGGAAGGGAATATATCATCCGTGATGAATCGGGAAATCTTCTGGCCGGTGACGAGAGCAATACCTGTTCCGAAAAAGGAGAAGAGGTATTCTTAAGCGGAACACATGAAACGGTTGAAATATATGTTGATGAAGCATATCCGTTTGTTACGGTTGATAAACAGGGTGAGACCATTGTCCTGATCCCCGGGCTTTTAGATTATATTCAGAAGCACAGACAAGACCCCCAGCTGTTTCTGCTGATAGGTGATGCGGAAATCTATAGCGATACTTCAAACGTATTGTTTTTCGATTCCGACAGTTATCTCAGACTTCCGGTATGGATGGGCATACCCGTTTGCGACGGAAAAGAAACCTTTATCGGTAAGGGATTCATCTATATCAGGATGAGTGATGTTTCCATAATACTGATCACCACATTGATCCTCGGCGTTCTTTTCTTCATTATATTCATGCTCTTTTTGGTGAATATGATCGGAAATATCAAGAACCAGAAAAAATCGATGAAGCTCTTTTTCATGGATCTTGCTACCGGCGGACACAACCGTATGTGGTACATCTACAAGGGCGAGTCCATTCTGAAAAAGAGAACATCCGCATCGTATCAGTATGCGGTTGTAAGTCTTCTCAGTGTTAAGCACAACACATTCTGCATGTGCCATTCCGTTTCCGAGGGAGAGGAAGTCATCCGTAAAGTGAGCAGCTGCATCGGAAGACATATTACCCGCAAAGAAGTATTTGCACACGAATCTCCCGAAACCTTTATGCTTCTTCTCAGGGTAAAGGATCAGGAGGAGCTTACCGGAAGACTTAATGCACTTATCTCCGATCTGGAGAAAATAGATTCTGTTCATACATTTACATATCACCTCGGAGTGTCGGTTCTTCTGCCTCCAAGGGATGCAAACGGCAGGATACTTCGCCGCAAGTACATTGATCTTGAGCAGGACTACAATAATGCGGTCACTGCCAGAAATACCCTTAACGGCAAAGAAGACAGTGCCGTGGCATACTTCGATCTCAAACTTGTCGAAGAAAGAAAGTGGCGCGATCAGGTCGAGGAGCATTGCAGAGGGGCTCTGGAGAACGAGGAGTTCATTGTTTACTATCAGCCCAAGTATGATCCGGTATCCAAATATATGAAAGGCACCGAGGCGCTTATCAGATGGCAGTCTCCGGCACTCGGTTTTGTTTCACCCGGAAAGTTTATCCCCATCTTCGAACAAAACGGATTCATTACCGAGATAGATCATTATATGCTCAGCCATGTAGCTGCCGATCAGAAGAAGTGGATGGATCAGGGTATCGAGTGCGTTCCCATATCGGTTAACATATCGAGAGCGCATTTTATCGAATCGGATCTTGCAGAACAGATAAGGGATACCGTGGACAAAGCGGGAGCACCCAGAAATCTTATCGAGATAGAGCTTACCGAGAGCGCATTCTTCGATGATAAGAATGCACTGATCAAAACCATTTCCAAGTTAAAAGAATACGGATTTGCCGTATCGATGGACGATTTCGGTTCGGGATATTCATCTCTCAATTCGCTTAAGGACATGCCCCTTGATATCCTCAAACTGGATGCGGAATTTTTCCGCGGTGAGGGACAGGGCGAGAGAGGAAATATCGTTGTCGCAGAGACCATCAAGCTTGCAAGAAGTCTTAACATGCGTACGGTCGCAGAGGGTGTTGAGGTCAAGGAACAGGTTGAATTTCTTGCACAGCAGGGCTGTGACATGATACAGGGATACTATTATGCTCATCCCATGCCTGCAGATAAGTATGTCGAGAAGCTGATAGAGAAAAAGTCAGATAAATAAATACTGTTCAAAAAAAACCGCTTCTGTGGTAAAATTATGGGCGGTTTTGTTAGACTAACTTATGGCCATATGACAGGAGGCAGTCGTTTTGGAAAAAATAGCAAGTTTTACCGTAGATCACATCAGACTTAAACCCGGTGTGTACGTTTCCAGAAAGGATCATATCGGCCAGGAAACGGTCACCACATTCGATATCAGAATGACAAGCCCCAACGATGAACCCGTTATGAATACTGCGGAGATGCATACCATCGAGCATCTCGGTGCCACATTCCTGAGAAATCATGCGCAGTGGAAAGATAAGGTTGTATATTTCGGTCCCATGGGATGCAGAACAGGTTTCTATGTGATCTTTGCCGGAGACCTTGAGAGCAGGGATGTCGTTCCTCTTCTTACCGAGATGTATGAGTTCATCAGGGATTTTGATGATGAGATTCCGGGAGCGACCGCCAAGGACTGCGGTAATTATCTGGATCAGAATCTGGGAATGGCCAATTATCTGGCTAACAGATATTTAAACGAAGTTCTGTACGGAATAACCGAGGACAGGATGAAATATCCGGAGTGATACGGAGGCAGTTATGGTTAAGGTCGGAATAATCGGAGCCATGGAGCTCGAAGTAAGTGCTCTTAAAGGACAGATAAAAGGGATCACTGTTAAAAAGAAAGCAGGCATGGAATTCTGCGAAGGCAAGATCGGCGAAACAAGTGTCGTTGTAGTCCGCTGTGGAATAGGTAAAGTAAACGCCGCTCTCTGTGTACAGATCCTCTGTGACGATTTCGGTGTTTCGCATATCATTAATACCGGAGTTGCGGGATCTCTTAATAACGATCTTAACATCGGAGATATTCTTATATCGAAAGATGCGGTTCATCATGATGTTGATGTAACGATCTTTTCCTATAAGATAGGTGAGGTTCCCCAGCTCGGCGTCAGAGAGTTTCCCGCCGATCAGGGACTTATAGATGCTGCCGAAAAGGCTATAAGCGAGAACCAGCCAGACCTAAATTACCGTGTAGGCAGAGTAGCCAGCGGAGACCAGTTCATATCCAGTTCCGAAACAAAGGACCGCATCATTAAAAATTTTGAAGCTGACTGTGCCGAAATGGAAGGAGCTTCCATTGCACACGGAGCTTACCTTAACGGAATTCCTTTTGTGATCATCAGGGCAATATCCGATAAGGCCGACGGATCTGCGGAACAGGACTATCCTACATTCGAAAAAGCTGCAGCGGCACATTGTGCAAAACTTGTTGCCGACATGCTGGCTCTTATCTGAAAACAGTTTTTAGAAGGAGATTTAAAAATGGAACAGTCAATCGAATTTCGTTATGATACCCAGCTTCTTATCGAGAGTGCAAACGAGGATCTTGATGAGGATGAGATCAGGGATTATATTACCGAGAATTTTGTAGGAGACAGCCTTGTTGCTGCCGGAGACGAAGAACTCGTTAAGATCCATTTCCATACCAATGAACCCTGGAAGATCCTTGAGTACTGCAGAACCCTCGGAGAGATCTACGATATTGTTGTTGAGGACATGGATCGTCAGGCAAGGGGCTTGCACGGCTGATCAATTTGTAATATCATCTTACGCCGGACTAGATAATAGTCCGGCGTAGGTTTGCAGAAAGAGATTATTTTTTTGAATGAGTAAGTCAGGCATCAAATCCGAAAAAAAGGTATCCTATTCCGTGTCAGCAACATTGCTGGCACTGTTTTTCGGAGTATCGTTTTTTTATTTTGAATTATTGTTTAAGTATTCCGTATCAGCCAGAGTAGTGGATTTTTCCGTAATTTACATGTTTGCGTTTTCGATGCTGGCAGGCGGAATTGTAGCGATTCCGGTTTATATGCTTCCGAGAATCCCGGCAAATATTCTGGCCTTTCTGATCCTTCTTGTCTCACCGGTCATATTCCTGATCGAGTTTTTCATCCAGAGACAGTTCAACGTTTTATATGACATAAATACCATACTCAATGCCGCAACCGATGCCCTTAAGGGATTTGGCGGGGACATTATGTTCATGGTTAAGAGTGTTGACGGTATAAGCCATATAAGTCTGTTTGCTCTTCCTCTTTTGATGTGGCTGATAGCAGGAAGAAAGATCGTTGCGGGAATCAGCAGGACCAGAAAGATCGAAAAATCATATAAGGCACCTCAAAGAAGCGCCGAAATCGAGATGATAGACCTCAGCAAGGAAGATGAGGAGCCTGAGGAGAAACTGACCGAAGAGCCTTCGGGAAGCCTCCTTTCCAACGGGGCCAGAAGATATGTTGCCGTTCTGGTCATTATGGGGCTTTCACTTCTGGGACTTTCATTTATCATAATATCCGCTTCGCTCGGAAGGATTGATAAGGAGTCGTTCGCAGGACGATACAATTTCCAGAATTCCGTTGCATCATACGGATTGATAAATACTCTTATACTTGATGCGGGTCATGTCGGAACCGCACCTGTCACCGAGGGTGAGTTCATGATGGTTGATGTGGCCCCGGCAGGTGATTTTGCGGCCCCTGAACCTGTAGCGGATGTTACCGTCACGGATGTAAGCGGAAATGATACCGAAGTTGTAGCGGAAAAACCCGTATACGGAGTAAACGCATATGATATAGATTTTGCGGCCCTGGCTGCGGAAGGCGGACAGTTCCAGAATCTTAATTCATATGTTGCATCCCTTACTCCTTCTTCCAAGAATGAGTACACGGGACTTTTCGAAGGAAAAAACCTGATCCTTATCTGCGCGGAGGCGTTTTCGGGAAGCATAATCGATCCCGAGCTTACTCCCGCCTTATACAGACTGAGCACAAAGGGCATTAACTTCACCGATTATTATGAGCAGGCAACCGCGGGTACGACCGGCGGTGAATTTGAGCTTATATTCGGACTTCTTCCCATGGCCGGCGGTGATTCGATGCTGACGATGACCGCTCAGGGAAGCTATACCAATATGGGAGCCATGCTCAGTTCGGACATGGGTTATTACGGAATGGCATTCCATGATAATGATGATCTGTATTACAGCAGAAACATAACCCACAATCTTCTCGGCTACAGTGAGGGATTCATGGGATTCGGAAACGGAATGGAACAGCTCATATCAAGGGCATGGCCCGAGAGCGATAAGGAAATGATGGAGGGAACACTTCCCCTTTATTCCGGAAATGAGCCTTTCAACATCTACTACATGACCGTAAGCGGACACAGCAGATACGATTTCCACTCAAATGCAATGTCTGTCAGAAACAGGGAGGTCGTAGAGAAATGGTGTGAAGAAAAGGGACTTGAGTATTCTGATCCCGTTAAGGCATATATAGCCTGCAACATGGAACTTGAATATGCCATGGAATATCTTCTCGAATATCTTGAGGAAAATGACCTTGCGGATGATACGGTAATCGCCATGGCGCCCGACCATTTCCCTTACGGATTGACGGACGGCGGTTATCTCGGAAATCTTCCCTACCTTGACGAGCTCTACGGATACAAAGTAGAGACACAGCTGGACCGCGATAAGAACCGTGCGATAATCTGGTGCGGTGTTCTTGAGGATATGGATCCCATTATCGTGGACAAGCCCACATCCCCTGTTGATATCCTTCCCACGCTCCTGAATCTGTTCGGATGTGAGTGGGATTCCAGACTGTACATCGGAAGGGATGTACTGTCCGATGCGGAAGGTCTTTATTTTGACAGCGGATATAATTGGAAGACCGAGGTCGGAACATACAGGGGAGGGGTTTTCTATCCCAATCCGGGTTACGAAGAGGTCGGAGAAGCCTATATAAATAGGCACAACGCAATAGTCGCTAACAAGATCATCTTCAACCGAAGTGTTATTTACAATGCATATTTCCCATATGTTTATTCGCTCCTTGAAGAGCAGAATAATTCGGTTTCCGCAGATGAAGCTACGGCGGAAGAGGATAATTAATACCTGAAAAGGCGGAACTTTCGTGTATTTACGGGAGTTCCGCTTTTAATAAAAGTATAATAAAATCTTTATACAGAGTTTTTTATCAATACACGGTGTTATGTTATACTTTTGCTCATGAAGATCCAGACAAGGATGATAATTACATTCGTGGCGGTCGCATTTGTTCCGCTTGTGCTGATCGTGGTAACCTTCATGCTCGTCAATCTCTATTTGTGCGGGCCTTTTTATGATCCCTATTCATTCAATGAGCATTTTTATGTGATAGGTGATAACACTCAGGATCTGGTAGGAAACGTTGACAAGTTATTCGAAAAGCTGGAATCGGATGCGGAAGCCGACAGCAGCGTTCTTGAAAACTTTGAGTATCTTGAAGACTTAAACAAAGAGCTTTTTGAATTCTCCAGTACCCTTGTTGTAAGGAAAGCCGGAGATGAATATTATATCGGGAATGCCACAATGGCATCCGAGATATGGGACAGACTTCCGGAATACGTAAATAATGAGCGGGACGAAAGATCGAGCATCTATTACAGAGATCTTCAGGAATATGTCAAACAGCTTGATTTTGTTTTTTCTGACGGAAGCGAAGGCAGCGTTTTTATCCTGGTAAAAGCAAATGCGATCGTTGGTCGTAAAATGCTTCTGGATATGTTCATAGCTATGGTCCTCATAATGCTCATAACCGCTTCCATCGTAACGTTCTGGAACAAGAAAGGCATCCTCGATCCCCTGAGCAAGATATCAAAGGGTCTTACCCGGGTCAGGGAAGGGAATTTCGATTACGTTATAGAACATGACGGAGTCGGCGGGGATGTGGGAGAACTCCTCAGAAACTACGAAGACATGAGAATGAGGCTTCGTGAGAATGAAGAGAGGACTGCAGAACAGGAACAGAAGAATAAAGAGCTCGTATCCAATATAAGCCACGACCTTAAAACTCCCATAACCTCCATCAAGGGTTATGTCGAGGGAATCCTGGACGGAGTCGCATCCACTCCCGAGAAACAGGAGAAATATCTCAGGACCATATACAACAAGGCAGTGGATATGGATAAGCTCATCAATGAGCTGACACTTTATTCGAGCGTTGACAATGACAGGATCAAATATAATTTCCTGAAGCTCAACGTAACCGATTACTTCAGGGACTGCGTCGAGGAAGTCGGACTGGATATGGAGACCAGGGGTATAGCATTTGATTATAAAAATACCCTTCCCTCCGATACCATGATAATCGCAGATCCCGAACAGCTCCGAAAAGTCATCAACAATATCATCGGAAACAGTGTCAAATATATGGATAAGCCGATCAAGACCATATCCATGAGGGTTTACGATGGCGGCGAAGACATAATCGTTGAGATAGAGGATAACGGAAAAGGAATCGCACCCTCTGATATCACGAGAATATTTGAAAGATTTTACCGCGCGGATGCTGCAAGAAGTACAGCGCAGGGCGGAAGCGGAATAGGGCTTTCGATAGTAAAGAAGATCATTGAGGATCACGGAGGCCATATCTGGGCCACATCCAGGGAGAACGAATCCACATGTATGCATTTCGTGATCAGGAAGTATAAGGAGGATAATTATGGCTAAGATTCTGATAATCGAAGATGAGAAAGAGATCGCGGATCTCGAGAAAGATTATCTGGAGATGAACAATTTTGAAGTAGAAACCTTTGACCGCGGAGATGACGGTCTTGATGCTGCCATGAAGAATGACTACGATCTCGTGGTTCTTGACCTCATGCTTCCCGGAACCGATGGTTTCGATATCTGCAGAAAGGTCAGAGCGGAGAAGAATATTCCCATAATCATGGTCTCCGCCAAAAAGGATGACATAGATAAGATCCGCGGACTCGGACTCGGTGCGGATGATTATATGACCAAGCCTTTCTCTCCCGGGGAGTTGGTCGCAAGGGTAAAGGCTCACCTTGCACAGTATGAGAGACTTGTAGGTGCAGGAAAGTGCAAGAGCGAGAACGATCTCATAGAGATCAGAGGAATCAAGATCGATAAGACCGCAAGAAGAGTATTTGTTGACGGAGAAGAGAAGATCTTCACCACCAAGGAATTCGATCTTCTTTCATTCCTTGCAGAGAATCCCAATAAGGTATATACCAAGGACGATCTTTTCAGAACCATCTGGGGCATGGAGTCCGTAGGTGATATCGCAACCGTTACCGTACACATCAAGAAGATCCGTGAGAAACTCGGTGATGTAAGCGGAGATTCCAAGTATATCGAAACAATCTGGGGCGTAGGTTATCGTTTTAAGCTCTGATCTTATATGAACGGAATATTGATGATCCCGATGCGTAAGGCATCGGGATCATTTTATTGTTGAATTGAAGGGATGATTTGGTAAAATAGATTTCATGGTAATAACTTCGGTAAAATTTCTAATATTTACGGCGGTTTTGCTCCTGATCTACTGGCAGATCCCGCAGAAGTTTCAGTGGATGCTTCTCCTTGCGGGAAGCCTCGTTTTCTTTTTTATAAATTCAAGGCCTTATACATTTATATATATGATCCTGGCTGTTATGTTAGTTTATGCGGCCGCTCTGGTATTTGAGAAGAATCCTGGCAATAAGAGTCTGAAAAAAGCGGTTTTTCTGACGGCTCTTCTGACAAATGTATTCTTTCTTATAGTTCTGAAATATCTGAATCTGGGAATTCACACATATAATACTTTCAGCACTCTTTTCGGAAAGGGAGGCATTTTCCCTGATATTCACATAGCAGCGCCTCTTGCGATCAGCTTCTATACGATGAGTCTTTTGTCATACCTGATCGATTGTTATCAGGGATATAAAGAGGTTGAACACAATCCATTAAAGCTCCTTCTTTTTACATGCTATTTTCCTCTGATGGTCTCCGGCCCCATGAGCAGGCACAGGGATCTGGGAAAGAAGCTGTTTGAGGAGCACCGCTTTGACTATGACAGGGTTACGGCGGGACTTAGGAGAGTAGGCTGGGGATTTGCCAAAAAGCTCGTTGTTGCGGACAGAATGTCTATTCCCGTTGACAGCATGTTTGCCAATCCGGATATTTTCACCGGAATCTGGGTGCTCCTTATGCCCATGATCTATTCGGTTCAGCTGTATTTTGATTTCTCGGGATGCATGGATATCGTTCTCGGAATATCCGAGTGTTTCGGAATAACTCTTACGGAGAATTTCAAGGCACCGTTTTTCTCCAGGACTCTTCAGGAATTCTGGCAGAGATGGCATATTACGCTGGGTGCATGGCTCAATGATTATATCCTGTATCCACTTCTGAAGACCACTCCTTTTAAGAAGCTCAAGGAAAGCTGTAAGAAAAAATTCGGTAAGGACGGATCAAGGATCTCAACCTTTCCGGCGCTGTTTATCCTTTGGAGCGTGATGGGTCTTTGGCACGGCGACTCCTGGAAATACATCCTCGGCGAGGGATGGTGGTACTGGCTGGTCATCGTGACAGGGCAGGCGTTTGCCGGACTTTTTAAGAAGCAAAAAGCAGCTCTTCATATCAAGGATGATAACCCGGTATGGATCGCATTCCAGACTGTCAGGACATATATATTCTTCAGCATAGGTATGCTGTTTTTCAGGGCTTCCGATTATCCTCAGGGATTAAAGATCCTGAGTAATATCGTAAAGATCGGCAATCCGATCGAGCCTGCCAAGAGACTTAAGGATCTTGCGTGGACCGAATTCGGCGGCATCACAATGCTTATCGTCGTATGTACGATCATTGCACTGCAGCTTTTCCTGGACAGAAGGACCATCCTTAAGAAGAGCAATGCAGAGCTTATAAAGAGTAAGCCCCTTGCAGTAAGATGGGCACTTTATTTCCTGCTTGTATTTGTGATAATCCGTTTCGGTGCATTCGGAGTGTCTTCTTTTATCTATTTCGGTTTTTAACGGGTGAAGATGAAAAAATTTTTGTTTAAATGCGGGTTGATAACCGTATTCGTATACGGTATCGTCGTAACAACAAATTTAATAGCGGATCCGGCCAATATTAACGGGGACGGAATGGTCCTTGAGATGGCTGACAGATTACTGGACGGCGAGATCGTTGTAAGCCCCGGTGATTATAATGAGGGGCTTCTCCAGAAGACGATCCTGGAAACAAGATCACCCGAAACGGTTATCATCGGATCGAGTTCGGTTCTCTATATTCCGTGGGAGTATGAGGACTGCCAGGTCATAGGTCTGTCGGGAGCTTATCTGTGGGATGATCTTGCGGCGGTGGGACTTCTCGAAGCCGAAAACGATATGCCCGATCGAATAGTTATCTGTGTTGATCCCTGGATCCTCAGAGAAGATCAGGGTGTCGGACATCATGAGAGCATTGCGGCGTACGGCGGTTTTGAGCAGATGATGATGACGGGCGCTTCAAGGGATGAGGCTCTGAAGGTTTTGAATGATACCGGTAAGGGTGATTCCTGGAAAGAGTTTTTATCATTCTCATATTTCCAGTCATCCGTGGATTATATCAAAAAGTGGGGACTGTCATATTGTCTTACCCCGGGACCTGAACTTGTAAGAAGCGTAAGCTTTGAAGAATCTGCTTCCATGCCCTGCATTTTACCGGGCGGAGGACATACCTGTCTTATCAAGGATCCTCAGGCTAAAATAGACGGTGATGCCAACTGGCTGATCGAGAGTGGCCACCTTGATGCGCTGGGCGAAGAATTTACCGAGCTGTCACCCGAAAATGTCGAGCTATTTGAAGCACTTATAAAACATCTGACGGAAGAGGGAGTCACGGTTGAAATATATCTTCCTGCGATCTATCCCGTGATCTATGATTTCATAGATACTTCCGATCTGTTTACCGGGGTTGAGGCTTCGGAAAGCTGTATAAGAGAGATCTGCGCTAAGTATTCCGTTACTGTTCACGGAAGTTACGATCACTCGGTGACCGGAATAACCTGCGAGGATTATTCGGATTGGCTTCACATCGATCCGGATAAGGGCCTGCAGGAATACAATTTTATTTTGGAGTAGGTTATGACGGATTTTCTGGAAAAAATAAAAAGGCATGCCAAAGAGCAGCCCGATGCGGTTTTCTATGAGTATGATATTCCCGGAGGCGATACGGTTCGTCTTACGTGGGGTGAACTGTGGAGCAGGGCGGAAAGCCTCGCTTTATGGATGGATGAGAATCTGAAGACCAAAACGCCCGTTGTTATCTACGGACATAAAGATCCCATAATGATCGTCAGCTTCATAGGTTCTCTTTTGTCCGGAAGGGGATACTGCCCCGTGGACATCTCGGTTCCCGGAGACAGGGTAAAGGGAATAATCGAGAATCTTTCTCCCGAGCTCATACTTTGTGCCGGGGAGGAATACGGATCGGATAAGAGCTTATCTTACGAAAAGATACTTGAGATCACTGCAGCAGATAATGGAAACATAAGCACGGAGAAGGCCATCTACGGAAGTGATGTCTGCTATATCATCTACACTTCCGGAAGTACCGGAACTCCCAAGGGCGTTCAGATCACGGGAGACTGCCTCGATAATTTTATTCACTGGGGCATGACCCTCGGAAGCGGAACAGGCGAAAGCGAAAGGCCTGTATTCTTAAACCAGGCTCCGTTTTCTTTTGACCTGTCGGTAATGGATCTGTATCTGTCCCTTTACAGCGGCGGAAAGCTCCATGTTCTGTCCAAGAAGATCCAGGGCGATATGAAGATGCTGATGGAGTCACTTAAAAAGAGCGGGGCAAATATCTGGGTATCCACGCCTTCTTTTGCGGAAGTTTGTTTATCGGATGAGAGCTTCAGTAAGGAGCTTCTTCCCGAAATGAAGAGATTCTTATTCTGCGGAGAGACCCTTCCCGTCAGCGTGGTAAGAAAACTTCATGATAGATTTCCCGGTGCGGAAGTGGTCAATACATACGGCCCCACCGAATCTACGGTTGCGGTAACAGATATTCTCTGCACTTCGGAAGTTTGCGACACATACGATCCTCTTCCTGTCGGAAAGATCAAGCCCGGAAG
This sequence comes from Lachnospiraceae bacterium, assembly GCA_018056425.1. Lineage (GTDB taxonomy): Bacteria > Bacillota > Clostridia > Lachnospirales > Lachnospiraceae > AC2028. The sequence goes on along the minus strand of JAGPFR010000049.1, from coordinate 2,027 downwards.
CAGGCTCCTGATAAGAGGAGAGCAGGGCGAAAACCTGCCTGACGGAGAAAGCGGAGAGATCATAATACTCGGTGATTCGGTAAGCATCGGATACAGGAATCTTCCGGAGCAGACAGCAAAGGCATTTTTCGAAGAAGACGGTATCAGAGGCTACAGGACAGGAGATAAGGGATATCTGAAGGACGGTTATTTATTCTATCAGGGAAGGATAGATCTTCAGATCAAACTTCATGGATACAGGATCGAGCTTGAGGATGTCGAGAACAACCTGATGAAGCTTGACGGAGTGGAAAGAGCTGCCGTCATCCCCATCGAAAAAGAAGGAAAGATAGTCAGCCTTACCGCATTCATCATTCCCGATGAGATGCCCGAGAGCAGCTTTAAGGCAGGACAGGCACTCAGGGCCGAAGCCAAGTCTTTTCTTCCGGAGTACATGATCCCCAAGAAGTTTGTTTTCCTCGAAGAGCTTCCTATGACCAATAACGGCAAGGCAGACCGAAGAGCACTTCTTGCATATCTGAAAAAATAGTCGGATAATGTCTGTGTTACGAAAATGATTCGGAGGTCATGTATGAAAGAAGATATACTTGAGATCCTTGCCGAGCTTTGCGAGGACGAAGTTGTTAAGGAAGAAGAGGATGTGGATCTGTTTGAGTCGGGGCTTCTCGATTCACTCGCATATCTGGAGCTACTCATGGAGATTGAAAACCGTCTGGGAATTACCATCTCGCCTTCGGAAGTATCCAAGGAAGATATTAATACTCCCGCCAAGTTCGTTGCGTTTGTAATGGATAAAGCCTGAACGGAATGTTGACACGGCCTTTGGGCCGTGTTATTTTATTGTTACAAGTGTATTAAATGTCTTAATACAGTTAAAAACAGATCGGAGGAAATATGATCGTACTTGACTACAGGGATAAACGTCCGCTGAATGAACAGGTTGCGGAAAAAATCATGAATCTGATCGCACAGGGAGGCTTAAGTCCCGGAGAGAAACTCCCGAGCGTCAGAAACCTGGCCGTTGACCTCTCCGTTAATCCCAATACCGTTCAAAGAGCCTATGCGACTCTTGAGGAGAAGGGATATATAACAACCATAACCGGAAGAGGGAACTATGTGAGCGAAGAGGGTAGCTGGAAAACCGGACTTAAAACGGAAATGCTCACAGAGGTCAAGGCAGTCGTCAGAAAAGCGAAATCCGCAGGGATAGTGTTTGATGAAGCGATTGCATGTGTCAGGGAAGTATTTGAGAGGGACTGAAAATGATCGAAATAAAAGGAATAAGCAAAAAATATGACGATATAGAAGCTCTTTCCGATGTTTCATTCGACATGCCCGAAGGGCAGGTATTCGGACTGGTCGGAACAAACGGAGCAGGTAAGAGCACGCTGCTCAGATGTATATGCGGCGTTTGCAAGCCCGATAAAGGAGAGATATTTGTGGACGGCGAGCCTGTTTACGAGAATCCTACCGCAAAGCAAAAGATCTTCTTTATATCGGATGATCAGTATTATTTTCCCGGAAGTACACCGGAAGACATGATGAATTACTACGCATCGATGTATCCGGCGACTTTCTCCAGGGAAAGATTCGAGAAGCTTATGAGCGCATTGTCGCTCGACAAAAAGCGCAGGATCCAGACTTTTTCAAAGGGTATGAAAAAGCAGTTGTCGATACTTCTCGGTATCGCATCCGGATGCAAATATATCCTGTGTGACGAAACATTTGACGGGCTTGATCCCGTTGTAAGACAGGCGATCAAGAGACTGTTCATTCACGACATGGATGAATACGGAATTACTCCGGTAATAGCATCACACAACTTAAGAGAGCTTGAAGATATCTGCGAATTCGTCGCTCTTCTTCACAAAGGCGGCGTCATCCTGTCCAAGGATCTGGGAGATATGAAACTTGAGATATTCAAGGTTCAGGTTGTATTCAGGGATCAGGCGTCGCTGGATGCGGTCAGGGCAAACTGCAAGGTTATTGCCGAGGAACACAGAGGATCGCTTATCACTCTTACGATA
>JAGPFR010000048.1 GCA_018056425.1 Lachnospiraceae bacterium | reverse complement strand
CCCGATAACGTTGATCGCAAGAACCGGAATGGCAATACAGAAAATAAGTGCCGAAGGAACATCAATGGTAAAAGCCATGATCATGGCACCGAAAACTATGATGGGACATCTGAGAATAAGTCTGAGAGTCATGTTGACGCCCGTCTGAACCTGATTGACATCGGAGGTCATGCGGGTAATAAGAGTGGATGTGCCGGCCTTATCGACATCCGAAGCTTCAAGCCCCATGATGTGATCGAAAAGCTTTTTACGAAGGCTTCCGGATACACCGACTGCAGCCTTAGCCGCAAAAAACTGGGCTGTAACCGCAACCGTAAGACCTGCCGCTGCAAGAAGAACAAGTACAAGACCTTTTTTAACAATATAAGAAGTATCGGATGCGGGGATTCCGACATCGATAATGTCTGCCATTACAAGAGGAACAAAGAGTTCGAATACTGCTTCGACAAACTTAAAAAAAGGGGCAAGGAACGCCTCTTTTTTATAGTTTTTTAAAAGTGACAGTACTGTTTTCATCTCGGATCAATTCCTCTGGGTATCAGGACATCTTCTCACATACACACATGGCATAGCCAGAAGGAGCATTGTTTTCACTCCACATATAAAACCTTGAAAGGCCTTTGCTCACATCCGAAAAATCTCTCTGAAGTGCGGCGGCGATTCCGCAGCCTTCACATTTGCCCCAGGCTTCTTTTCTCGACCAGAGGGTAAAGAAAAGATTTGGATCTTTGTGTATCAGTGAGGTTTCTTTATCGGTGAAGTATCTGGTGGAGATCTTCTCGGTGTTCATGTCCTTGCGTATCTGAATGTCAATTCCGATCTCATAATATGAAAGCGCAAGTGCGACGTATTTTCCGGAATGGGAAATACTTATAAAAGGAATACCGCTCTCTCCGGCAGGTATCTGGATATCGGGCTCAAGATAAGGCTTTCCGCTGTTTTCGATCGAGTAGGCAAGTTTCAGCACTTCACCGTTTCTGGCAAGGATCCTGATCGCTTCCTCTGCGGTTAGCTCAATGGGAATTCCCGCTGCAGCTCTTGATACATCCTCGACATATCCTCTCGCGGCAAGCTGCAAAAGCATACCGACGCCGAGAGCAAGACCGCGCGCAGGAATACTCTTGCACTGGTCTGCTTTCGAACCTCTGTAATCATCAATAAGACCACGGGCCCTTTCGCAAAGCTCGGCGCCCGCAGTCTCATCCTGTAATGTACTTACATCAAGAAGATATATTCTCATGTATTATTTCTTGGAGTGTGACAGAGGGTCGGACCCCCTGTCACACTATCTGTTACTCTTCTACGGGAACGCAGGCAAGGTGGAGCTCGTCAAGCTGACGCTGTGATACAGGTGAAGGAGCATCCATCATAACGTCCTGCGCATTCTTGTTCATGGGGAATGTAATAACTTCGCGGATCGACTCTTCGCCGGTGAGAAGCATTATCATTCTGTCAACTCCGGGAGCTGCTCCTGCGTGAGGGGGTGCTCCGTATGTGAACGCGTTGTACATAGCGGGGAACTTGGCTTTAACCTCAGCCTCTCCGAGACGTACAAGTTCGAATGCCTTGACCATGATCTCGGGATCGTGGTTTCTTACCGCACCTGATGCGGACTCGTATCCGTTGATGACAAGGTCATACTGGTTGGCCATTATATCAAGAGGATCCATCTCTCCTCTTTCTGCTTTTTCAAGTGTCTCAAGTCCGCCTACGGGCATTGAGAAAGGATTGTGGCAGAACTCAAGCTCTCCTGATTCCTCACCGATCTCATACATCGGGAAATCTACGATCCAGCAAAACTGGTACTGCTCTTTATCCATGTGCTCGGGGCAGAGAGCTCCGAGTTTGGTACGAAGAACGCCTGCAGTCTTAAGTGCTGCTGCCTTGGGACCTGCAGCCAGACCTACAAAGCATCCGTTTTCAAGTCCGAGCTTAGAGATGACTTCATCTTTGATGGGCTGGAGGAACTTGGCGATACCGCCGACGATCTCACCGTTTTCATCAACTCTGAACCAGCAGGTCTTTCTTGCGGTCTGAACCTCAACATCAGCTACAAGCTGATCGATCTGCTTTCTGGTTGCATTAAATCCGGTTACGACAACCGCTTCGATAGTCTGATCCTTGAAAGGCTCAAAATCGATTCCGCCAAGGACATCCGTTACATCCTTAAGCTCAAGGTCGATACGAAGATCGGGCTTATCCGAACCGTACTTTTCCATTGCCTCTCTGAAAGGAATTCTCTTAAAAGGAGCGGGAGTTATACGATCGTAAATTCCATACTTTTCAAATACGGGAACAAGAACCTTCTCAAGCACTCCGAGAACATCATCCTGGGATGCGAATGCCATCTCCATATCCATCTGATAGAACTCACCGGGAGTACGGTCTCCTCGCGCATCCTCGTCTCTGAAGCAGGGTGCGATCTGGAAGTAGCGATCGAATCCGGATGTCATAAGGAGCTGCTTAAACTGCTGGGGAGCCTGGGGAAGTGCATAGAACTTGCCGGGATGCTTTCTTGCGGGAACAAGATAGTCCCTTGCTCCTTCGGGTGATGATGCGGTAAGAATGGGAGTTGTGATCTCGAGGAATCCCTCTTCAGTCATAGCCTTTCTGAGCTCCGCAACAACATTACATCTGAGAACAATATTCTTCTTAACCTCAGGATTTCTGAGATCGAGATATCTGTACTTAAGTCTGGTAGCTTCATCGGCTTCTCTGGATCTGTTTATCTCAAAGGGAAGCTCTGCATTTCTGTTCTTTCCGAGAACCTTAACGGAATCGGGAACAACTTCGATGTCTCCGGTAGGGATCTTGTCGTTTTTGTTACTTCTGATCCTTACTTTACCTGTGATCTGAACGGTGGATTCCTTAGTTATATTTTTAAATGCGGAAACCATATCCTCCGTCTCTGCAACGAGCTGGGTGATCCCGTAGAAGTCTCTTAAAATGATAAAGGAAAGATTTCCTCCGACTTCTCTTACATTCTCAACCCATCCGCAAAGAGTTACTTCCTTGCCCTCATCGGCGCTTCTGAGCTCGCCGCAATTGTGTGTTCTTGACTGTATCATTTCAGTGCCTCCCTGTAGAAGTCCTCAAATTCGGTATAGCCCGCTTTTGTAAGCTGCTCTTTCTGGAACTTCTTGTTTTTATTCATTCTTACGGTAAGAATCTTCTTACCGGCTTTTCTCTCATCCGCTGCCTTGGCAAGTATCTCGCTGAGGCGGTCTCCGGAGATTCCCTTTTCGATCAGATATGCTTTGCCTTCTCCGCTTCCGGGAACCTTGAATCCCTTCTCGGTAAGCAGAAGTACGATTCTCTCAAATCCGATGGAGAATCCGCATGCGGGAACGCTCTGACCGGTGAATTTGCCGACCATCTCATCGTATCTTCCGCCGCCTCCGCAACTTCCTCCGAACTCGGGGATCGCTATTTCAAAAATAGTACCGGTGTAATAAGACATTCCTCTTACAAGAGTGGGATCGAATACCATCTTGAAATCGGCCTGCTTTGAAGCCTCAACTGCGGTGATTATCTCTTCAAGATTGGTAACGGGATCCTTGGCAAGTTCTTCACCAACGGTATCCATGATGCTTCCGAGTGAAGCTTCACCGTTAACCGCTTTATTCAACAGATCAACATACTTTTCAACGGTATCTGCGGCATAACCGTTTTCAAGAAGCTCAGTCCTAACGCCGTCTATTCCGATCTTGTCCATCTTATCGATGGTGATGAAAACGCTGTCATAATCGCTCTCCGCAAAGCCTGCCCATGCGGCCATGGCCTTGAGGAGTCTTCTGTCATTTATCCTGATCTCGAATCCTTTGAAATCAAGCTTTCCCAAAGTGGTTGTCGTTGCAAGGATAAGCTCGATCTCCGCAAGGTTATCCGCTTCACCCAGGATATCGATGTCGCACTGCATGAACTGTCTGTAGCGGCCTCTCTGGGGGCGGTCGGCTCTCCATACATTACCCATCTGAAGTGCCTTGAAAGGTGCGGGAAGGACCGAACTGTTGTTGGAATAATATCTTACAAGGGGAACTGTCAGATCGTAGCGAAGACCGGAATCCACCAGATCGTCCTGAGTCTGCGCGGTCTCCAGATTAAGCTTCTCACCTCTTTTAAGGATCCTGAAGATGAGCTTTTCGTTATCTCCGCCCGACTTTGAAGTCAGATTCTCGATGGTCTCAACGCAGGGAGTTTCGATCCTTGTGAATCCGAATCCCGCATAGGTTTCGCTTATAACCTTCTGTACGTACTCCCTGATCGCCATCTCCTCGGGAAGTATATCTTTCATACCCGTAACGGGCTTTTTATTAAGTGCCATAAACAGGTCCCTCAACATTTCTTACTTTAATATATGTTTTTTCCACAAAATCCGTTAAATTTTAGCATAAAAACGCCCTTCTTGCAATGAAAACAGAGGGGATGGTTCTGCTGTTTCAGGCAGCAGAACCGTCCCCTGTTTCAAACATCGCAGATAAAGGAATACAGGACTACCGCGGGAACGGCGAATCCGATGGCTCCGAGAATATCGGTAAGCCAGTCGGCTCCGGATATGATCCTGAGAACAATGCCCAGAACCAGTACCGCAATGCACACCCCGCGAAGGATAAGAACAAGCTTTATCTTTTCTTCAAGGAAGTAGCCTATCAGATATATGGAACTGCACATTGAGATGATCAGCAGAAATGTATTCCCGCAGGGAAAAGAAAACACGAGCGCACTCTTGGGATGAACAGATACCGGAGCGTAGTTTACCGACAGCTTCAGGGTTATCCTCCACACTATAATTGCAAGGACGTACAATAGCCATGTTGCAAAGATGCTCTTGTCAACATCATTGATATCACGATACCTGATAAGATCCTTAACGCCGAGCCCGGTCCAAAAAATGCAGGCAAGAATTGAAAATGCGCCCAAAATCTCCGTAATAATATAAAGAGACCTGTAATACCCTCCGGCCTGTTCATAATGAAACAGACCTCTGAATGCATTGTTCAGGGCATGCAGATTGATACTTCCCAGATCTCCTATGGGAACGCTGCTTTCATATTTAAGTGCAATTACCATGATCACAGCGTACAGAAAGCACCATATACATATTATCCATTTGACTGATTTTGACATGATATTTATTGTATCCCTCATCTCTTTTTTCTGTCAAAACCAAAAAACGCGGGGTACTCTCCCATTTCTATTGATTCGCTGTCAAATAAAACATAAAATATATTAATAGTAAACGAACCACCTTAAAACTGCAGGAGACAGCGATGGAAAGACTGATTTACGGTGATACGGATCTTTATTATGTCGATATCAAAGAAGGGGATGTATGTCCGAAATGCGGGAAAGAGCTTCGTCCCATTCCTTTTTTCGGAGGAGATTACTCATGTGTACACAAGAAGCTTGAACGCAGCGTAATGGATGATAATAAGATCGAGACCACCGAACACGGCAACTGGGTCAAGAGCTGGGGCGGATATTGCTCCGCTTGTGCAGAAAAGTATCATGACGATTCTGACAGAAAGTTTGTTGAATTCCTCAGCAGCTTAAAGAAGCTTTCTCTTTTCATGATCATGGCTATAGCAGGTTTTGTAGGAATGGCCGGCACCGGGGCACTGCCTTTTCAGCTGCTGCTCTTCTTGGGATTATTCGGAATGTTACCGTATTCGATCATCACAATAGCTAATCTCACCAACTACATGTCCCATAAAAAATATGTCGAGCCTTCCATGGAAGAACTTGAAAACACCCTGGTAGAAGCCTGCAACAGCAGGTATAACCGCGGTGCGGTAATGGGACTCATCGGAAAGGATATGTTCTTTACACCGGAGTCGGTGCTGATAGAAAAATAGATTCAGTGTGACAGTGGGGGTCGGATTCCCTGTCACATCAAAGTAAAAAATGGGGATGGTTTTGGACCATACCCATTTTGTCAATTTCCGTTTAGTTTGCCCATGAAGGACTTGAGTCTCTCATCATCCGAATTAAACAATTCTTCGGGTTTTCCCTCCGCACGTACAACTCCGTTTTCCATGAAGATCATGCGGTCTGAAACCTCTCTTGCGAAGTTCATCTCGTGTGTAACGATTATCATCGTCATATGTAAAGCGGCAAGATCCCTGATAACCTTGAGAACTTCTCCGGTAAGTTCGGGATCAAGTGCCGATGTAGGCTCATCGAAAAATAAAACCTTGGGTTCAAGAGCCAGCGCTCTTGCAATAGATACTCTCTGCTGCTGACCTCCGGAAAGCTGGCAGGGATAATTATTTGCTTTGTCGGACAGTCCGAGTTTTTCAAGGCATTCAAGTGCCTTCTTATGAGCTTCGTCCTTGCTCTTTCCCGCTATCATCTGGGGTTCCGTTACATTCTTCAAAACCGAGTAATGCGGAAAAAGATTAAAATTCTGGAACACAAGTCCGAAGGTCCTACGTATCTCCTTAAGATCATCGTGCGAAGCATATGTTACCCGTCCGTTTTCTTCGCGAGCAGCGGCCTTTCCGTCATAGAACAGATTGCCGCCATCCATCGTCTCCAGCATGCAGGCGCATCTTAAGAAAGTGGATTTGCCGGAACCGGAAGGACCGATAACAGAAACAACTTCTCCCTGATTAACGGACAATGAGATGCCTTTAAGAATCTCCTCTCCGTCAAAACTCTTTCTGCAGTTTTCTATCTTAATAAGTTCCATGCAATAATTCCCGAAAACAGGGACGGCTTACGCTGTTTCCCTTGTCAGATCTTGTAGTAGTCGTATTTTTTCTCAACCTTCTTGCAGATGATCGCTACGATAAAGTTGAAGATATAGTAGAAAACTCCCGCAGCCATAAGAGGCATGAGGCTTGCTTCCTTGGCAGCGATCTGCTTGGCCATGGTGAACATCTCCGCTGTCGCTATCGCAAAAGAAAGCGAGGTGTCCTTTACAAGCGTGATGATCTCGTTAGTCATTGCGGGAAGTACTCTTTTGAACATCTGAGGCATTACGATCCTGACAAAAGTCTGAACTCCCGAATATCCCAGAATCTGGGCTGCCTCATACTGACCCTTCGGGATTGACTGGATTCCCGATCTGTAGATCTCCGCAAAATAAGCCGCATAATTAAGCGAGAATGCAATTATTACAGCAATAAAACGATACCCTGCCGTGACATTGATCCCAAGCCCGTAAAAAGGGAGGAAATAAATGACGATGATCTGAAGCATAAGAGGCGTTCCTCTCATCACGGATATATAAATTCCGGAAATAAAGGAAAGCACCTTATTTTTGCTCATCCTTGCAAGGGATATAGGCAAACCGAGCGGTATGGAAAAGAGAAGTGTCAACAGGAAGATCGACACCGTAACTCCCATACCGCTCATAAGTTTTAAAAATATAACATCTAATGACATGAATTATTTTCCGAGGCAAAGTGATTCGGGAATTCCGTAATCCGCATACTTCTCAGCGATCTGAGCAAGGGTTCCGTCAGCTGCCATCTCTTCGAGAGTTGCCTGAACCTTATCGCGAAGCTCGGTGTTTCCAAGCTTGAATCCTACGGCATACTGCTCGGTTGCAAGCTGCTCATCAAGGATAACAAAGCCGCCGTCAGTCTGTCCGAGAAGGTAATTTGCAACACCGATATCGATGCAGACTGCATCAAGAACACCCTGCTTAAGATCAAGGTAAGCGGTGTTGTAATCGCCGTACTGGGTAAGTTCTGCGAAGGTAGCTGCAAGATCTGCAGAATCGCCTTCAAGAGCTGCAAGTGCTGAAGAATCCTTCTGAACACCTACGTTCTTGTCTGCAAGATCTTCAAGGCTAGAGATTCCGCTGCCCTCTGCTACGATAACCACCTGGCTGTTGTCTACATAAGGATCGGTGAAGGTGTACTGCTCTTCACGTCCGTTCATGGTAAATCCGTTCCAGATACAGTCAATGGTGCCGGAATTAAGCTCTGCATCCTTTGCATCCCAATCGATGGGCTGCTTTACAAGCTCCCATCCGTTACGCTTGCATACTTCCTCAGCAAGCTCAAGGTCGAATCCGGTGTAATCACCGTTGTCGTCCATGTAACCGTAAGGAGGGAACTCTGCGTCAAATCCTACGGTGAAAGTTGCCTCATGAATGGGTCCGCAGGCGGTGATAAATCCTGCGGTCAGAACTCCGCACATGAGAGATGCCAAAATCTTACTCTTTTTCATAATATAACTCCTCATAATCTATACGCTTTAATAAATTAAAGCACTAAAAAATCTTTAAAATATTAGCATAAATAGGGATGTCTTGCAATTATCTAAACGGATTTCGGACATATATCTCATTTTATTTGTTACACATCCTATTAAAAGCGTTATAATATAACGTGTGTTTATTGGTTTTGGAGGATATGTAATGGCTAAAACACTTGAAGATTTTACTTTTCAGGATGCCGCTTCATTCATCGAAAACAGTATCGACGCCATCGTTGTGGTCGATTCGGAATCCGACACTTACAGAACACTTGCGAAAAAGGGGCTGTTTGAGGACTTCATCAATGAAACGGGAAGCTATAAAGACCTGACACAGAAACTCTGGTTCCACCTGAAAAACGATCAGGAAACCGAGGTGACCGAGGATTATCAGGTATTTATACCCAGATTCGGAAAATTCAAAGGAAAATACAGCCGCAGGCTCAAGCTGTTTAAAGACGGTTCTCCTCACTCCGTCCAGATGACCATCTCACCATATGAAGATAATATTTACCTCCTTATCCTGTATGAACTGGACTCCAGCGAGTACATGAAGGAATTCATAACAAACGAGAAGGTTACCACCATTCAGAATACCTATCTCTTCTCCATGTATATCGATCTGTTCAAGGACACCACATCCAGCATCAGTATCACCGAGATCTCGGATGATACCATGGATGCCGAGATCAAGTACTCCCAGTGGAGAATGATGATCGTCAACATGATCTGGCCCGACGATCAGGAGCTCTTCCTGGAAAGGACGGATCCCGATTACCTCAAAAAGACACTTCAACCCGGCCGTACGTCTTCTTTTGACTGCCTGATGAAAAACCTCGAAGGCAAGTACATCTGGGTTAAGCTTACATTCTCAAGAGCAGAGACAAATAACAGCAAGGAAGACTTCCGTTATGTCTTCATGGTACAGGACATCAACGAAAACTCCATGCAGCTGATGTCCACTCTCAAGAAATACGAGGAACTTGCTTCAAAGGACACTCTTACGGACATCTTCAATCACGGAAGGATTGAAACCGAGATCCATAACGCTATCGAGATAGTTTCAAGAGATAACAGAAATGTTTCGATGATAATGTTCGACATCGACTTTTTCAAGAAAGTTAACGACAGTTTCGGACATGCAGTCGGCGATATGACGCTCAAGCATTTCGCATACATTCTGAAAAAGTATTTTGAGAAAAAGAATGCCGTCATAGGAAGATGGGGCGGCGAAGAATTTGTTGCGGTATGCTATGATACGAATGCCGAAACAGCCACAATGTATGCTGAGGAGATCCGCTCGAAAGTCGAAAGTGAAGAATTCAGCGTGGCAGGTAAGATCACGGTAAGTTCAGGAATCACACCGATCAAAAAAGACGACGAGTTCGAAGATGCATTTAACCGTATGGACAAAGCTTTGTATCAGGCTAAAACCGACGGAAGAAACATCGTCAGGTCAATGTAAAAATATGAGGAGGGTTTTAAACCCTCCTCTTTTTATCCAAACAATTCTTTTTTACGTTCTATAAGTTCGGGAAGCCGGCTTACATAGTCTCCCACTTCTTTGAAATTCTCGCATCTGCTTATGTCCATATGAAGGGCATCACCCGAGCGGATAAGTTCACCAAGATTCATGTCCTTTTCGGGAATGCCGTTTCCGAATGCCGGCGCCGGCACTACTTTCTTGCTGATGGTTCCCGCACCGAATCCGAGAATGCTCTGAACTTCTTCCATCATCACAACATTGTAAAGACACTCTTTACCCGGAAGCGCATAGCCAATGTTTTCAAATCCTCCCGACATATCCTTTTGCCTGTAGAGATAGTAAGGCTCAAGGCCGATGGATAAAGCACAGTCCCTTGCCAGCTTTTGTATTTCCTCGGTATTGGTAAATGAGGAATGACCGTTCTTCTCAATCCACTCTCCCAAAAATGACGCTCTCTTAAGTGCAAGCGAATGGACGGTAAGAGAATCGGGTTTAAGATCTTCGATCACTTCACAGGTATGCTTTACTTCATCCATGCCTTCCCCGGGAAGTCCGAGGATTATATCCATGTTGATATTATCAAAGCCGAGACTGCGGGCCAGTTTAAAAGCTTCTATCGTCTCATCCGCAGTTGCTTTCCTTCCAATCAGATCGAGAGTCTTCTGATTAAAGGTCTGTGGATTGACGGATATCCTTGATATCCCGTGCTTTTTCAAAACCTTTAACTTATCTTCCGTGATCGAATCTGCGCGTCCCGCTTCTACGGTAAATTCTATTGCAGGATTAGTGAAATATACATCTTCTGCCACGGATATTATTCTGTCAAGCTGCCCGGCATTAAGTGCTGTAGGAGTTCCGCCTCCCATATACACGCTGTCAGGAGCATTACCGCGGAAGATTCCCGCACACGCTTTCATCTCCGCAATAAGTGCCTCGACATATGCATCCCCGCCGTCTTTAAATGCTGCCAGGGGATAAGCCGTAAATGAACAATACAGACATCTGCTGGGGCAAAAAGGAATTCCGATATATACGGAATATCCTCCGGCATAGCCTCTTTTATCTCTTGTGCATCGACTTTCCGAATGTTCGCATCCTGCAAGGACATTAAGCTCTGACCTTGCGATATCCCAGGACATATCTGCTTTCTCATCGGTTACCAGATACTCGGTTCTGTAATACTCATCCGATTCCGACTTTCCTCTACCTGCAAGTGCCGCGATAAACGCAGGCTTTGTAGGGCGTACGCCGTTCATCATTCCCCAGGGAAGATCATGGCCAGTGTCTTCTTTAAATACCGAATAGAGCTTTCTGCAGAGTTCTTTTTTATATGCGGTAAAATCATCCGGTGAAGAAGTTACTGGAATAAATACGAATTCATTTCCCTTAAAAGAAACCTTCGCCTCTCCTCCGTCCGCTACAACTACGCTGAAAAAGTATCCTTCTTTCTCAGCTTCAGCTTTCACGTCATCCCTGCTTTCGGGCACAACGGGCCTGATATCCAGTTTTGCATAAAACGACCGGAGAAGTGCCAGAACATCCATCAAAAACTTCTCCGGTTCGATATATACGTAAGTGTTACTCATATAATTATCTTATTCTTCCGCCGCACCACTGGCAGTTGGTTCCATAGTTTCTAAACAGGTAATGTCCGCAATGAGGACAGTTGTTAGCCTTTTTCACAAATATCAGGTATGCGGTCATTATCAGGTAAAAAAGTAAACCGCCGAAAAATACGTTGAACGATGCTGCCGCATGGTCACTGTACAAAAGAATACTGAAGATAACGTACAGCAGGATCATATACACGACCGAACCCATTATCCAAATTCTTCTCACCATGGAAAATGCTTCGGCCCTTACTGCCTCTTCATAGCTAAAATCGTCTTCTTCCTCGCGCTGCTCTTTGGCAATAAGAACGCGTTCATGATCGGTTATCTCATGAAAGCAAAAAGGACAGGTAGTAATGTTATCACCGAGTGATTCTTTACACTTAGGACAATAGATCATCGCATTACCCTCCTTATTCTGTCATCACCACAATTCGTCAGTGAAAAAAAGGATTGTACTTTTTCTCGTGGCCGATGGTTGTCGAAGTACCGTGTCCCGGAAAAACCTGCGTATCTTCGGGAAGTGTGAAGAGCTTTTCTTCAATGCTTGCAGCAAGTGTCTTGGCACTTCCGCCCTTGAAATCCGTTCTTCCTACGGATTCCTGGAAAAGAGTATCCCCCGAGATCAGAAAACCGGCTTCCTCGATATAAAACGATGCACTTCCGGGTGTATGACCGGGAGTGAATATCACTTTTATCTTAATGCCTGCGATCTCAAGTTCCTGCCCGTCCTCGAGCCATTCATTGGGACGGACGATCATGGGAGTTCCCATCATCGCAGTCATATTAAAGGACGAATCAAAAAGCATTTCCTTTTCGGCTTTGGGGGCATAGATCTTAACAGCTTCCTCCCCTCTGCTCTCCGCAAGTGCGGAAGCGGATGTACGAAGATCCTGCGCACCCATAATGTGATCGAAATGACCATGGGTAAGAAGAAGCGCACGAACATGAAGTCCGGCACCCTCGATTCGTCTTACGATCTCTTTTCCGGTATCGGGAGCATCAAAAACGATGCAGTCCTTTTCACCTTCCCTGTATGCAAAATAACAGTTTGTCTGAACGGAACCGATGACCATTCCGCCTATTTTAATCTTGCCCATATATTTCTCTGAGTGTGACAGAGGGTCCGACCCCGTGTCACATCAAGCTCCTGCTCTTTCGATATCAACCACGCCCTGTACGGAACGTATCTTGTCACAGATATTTTCGAGTTCGTCACGTCCGTGAATCTCGAATGTAAGCTGTATGGTAGCGATCTGCTGCTTGTTAACTCTGGTATTTACACCGAGAAGCGAAATATTCTTCTCGGTAAAGATCCTGGAGATGTCTGCAAGAAGTCCGCTTCTGTCGTTAGCGTAGATCCTGATATCAACTTCGTAACTGCCGGTTCCGGAATTGAGAGATTCGGGAGCCCAGGAAGCCTCAATGAGTCTGGTTCTCTCATCAGCGGGAAGTGCGAGGATATTGATACAGTCTGTTCTGTGAATCGATATTCCTCTTCCTCTCGTAACGAATCCGACGATCTCGTCACCGGGAACGGGTGAACAGCATTTTGAAAATCTGACGGAAAGATCGGTGATCCCTCTTACGGTGATACCGCCGTTATTTCCGTGATTATGCTTTGAAGCGGCATTCTGATTGGCTTCGGTGATCTGTGCGATAACCTCTTCGTTGGAAAGGATCGTAGGATGATCTTTCTCATAAAGAGCTTCGAGTCTTCCGATGACCTGTCCCTCTTTGAGGGCCCCTCTTCCGACCGCTGCAAGGATCGAATTCCAATCCTGATAACAGTACTTGGATGCGATATCCGCCTGATAATCGGGAGTCATGATCGCATAGATATCAATGCCTCTGGACTTGGCATAGGTTAAGAGCATGTCCTTACCCTTGGTGATGTTATCTTCCTTGGTAACGCTCTTAAACCACTGATTGATCTTATTCTTGGCCTGGGTACTCTTAACAACGCTTAGCCAGTCCGCACTGGGTCCCTTGATATTGGCACTCGTGATGATCTCGATACGGTCACCGTTCTTGATCCGGTAATCGATGGGAACGAGCTTTCCGTTAACCCTTGCTCCGACCATACGGTTACCGACTGCGGAATGGATCGCATACGCAAAATCGATCGGGCACGAACCGGAAGGAAGGTTCTTAACTTCTCCGGATGGTGTGAAACAGTAAACCGAATCAGAAAACAGATCGAGGTCGTTCTTGAGCAGATTCATGAATTCCTTGTTATCGGTCATATCCTGCTGCCACTCAAGGATCTGTCTGAGCCAGGTAAGCTTTTCTTCCTCACCTGTCTCGGGTGTCTGTCCGTTCGAAACTTCCTTGTACTTCCAGTGAGCTGCGATACCGTATTCAGCAGCCTTGTGCATTTCGAAGGTTCTGATCTGAATCTCGAAAGGCTGTCCGTCCTTACCGATAAGAGTGGTATGGAGGGACTGGTACATATTCTCCTTGGGCATTGCGATATAATCTTTGAATCTGCCCGGAATAGGTTTGTAGTTTTCGTGAATTACGCCGAGTGCGGCATAGCAGTCCATTACCGAATCCACGATGATCCTGACTGCAAAAAGATCGTATATCTGATCGAGAGTCTTGTTCTGGTTCTTCATCTTCTTGTAGATGGAGAAAAAGTGCTTGACTCTTCCGTTTACTTTCGCTTTTATTCCTGCTTCATCGATGTATCCCTTAACATCTTTGACTATGGATTCGATGTAAGCTTCACGCTCTGTTTTCTTCTCTGCAATTGCATTCTTGAGTTCGTTATATGCTTCGGGCTCAAGATACTTGAGGGAAAGGTCGTCGAGTTCAACCTTGATCCTGCTGATACCGAGACGCTGTGCAATGGGACAATAGATATCCATTGTCTCACGTGCGATCCTGATCTGGCTTGCGGGAGGCTGATACTGGAGCGTACGCATATTGTGGAGACGGTCCGCGAGTTTGATCAGAATGACTCTGATATCGCGTGCCATCGCATAAAACATCTTACGAAGATTTTCGGCCTGTATCTCAAGCTTTTCATCCGACTGATCGGCAGTTCTCGAAAGAGGAATATTCTCCAGCTTTGTAACACCCGATACAAGGAGTGTTACTTCATCGCCGAATTCCTGTCTGAGACCGGTCTCCGTCACTTCGGTATCTTCAAGCACGTCATGAAGAAGCGCAGCGGCAATGGTCTCCTTATCCATCTCGAGTTCTGCCAGAATAATGGCAACATTGAGAGGATGGATGATATAAGGCTCACCGGATTTTCTGACCTGACCCTTGTGTGCATTATCAGCGAGGGCAAATGCCTTTTCGATCATTGAGATATCGTCGCTGGGATGATATTTATGGACATTACGAATAAGCTCCTCATAGAGAAGCCCCGGATCGGTGAAATCCTGATTTTCGCAGATGCCTCCCCTTTCGGCGATGGCTCCGTCTTTAATGTCCGAAATATCCTTCATGTGTTACCCAAAAATCCTTTTGTATTTTAAAACCGGTCACTTATGGTAAGTGACCGTAATTTAAATCAGTTTCCGGGATATGTGATGCAGGATTCAAGTCTGTATCCCTTAAGTTTTTCTCTGCCTTTGAGACCTGCCAGTTCCATTACGACAGAGATTCCGACAACCTTACCGCCGAGTCCTTCGATCATCTCGATCATAGCCTGGGTGGTTCCGCCTGTAGCGATGAGATCATCTACGATGAGAACTTTCTGTCCGGGTTTGATGGAATCCTTGTGCATCTCGATGGTTGCTGTGCCGTATTCAAGATCATAAGTCTTCTCAACAGTTTCTCTGGGAAGCTTTCCCTTTTTTCTGATGAGAACAAAAGGCTTATGAAGATTGTAAGCAATCGGCATTCCGAAAATGAATCCTCTCGATTCCGGTCCCACTACCACATCAAAATCAAGATCCTTAATGGAATCCTGCATGGTATCGATAGCAAGTCTGAGACCGTCGGCATCCTGAAGAACAGAGGTAATGTCTCTGAACATTATGCCCGGCTCGGGAAAATCAGGAATTGTTGTTACATAATCTTCAAGTTTTTTCATCATTTGCCTTTCCGTTTATTTATTTACCTTATCGGTATTTTCACCTGTGCCTTCAGATTCGGTGTATGTGGTCTCAATGGTTTCGGCCTCATACTGACTTCTTATTCCTTCAAAAAATACAGAAGCCACAAGATCCGTCATTCCTGCAATGATAAGTGCGACACCGATGAGTCTGAGAAGAAGTATCTCACTCTCAAAAGGATTTGCAACAAGCACCGCACCGAAAATAATGAAGACAAGTGCCAGAACAAGCATCATAGTGAACATCGGATGACCGAGCTTTTTAAGATCTATGGAATCCTGAAGCTTGATGCATCCGCTTACGATGATGAGAACGCCCAGTACGATGGGGACGATCGTCATCAGTTCTTTCCACTTAAGGAGTATTACGATACCGACTACGATGGAAACAACTCCGTTTAAGAAATCGTTGTTGCCAAGGTTGTGTTTAACATCCCTTGCCAGATACATGATCACGAAGATCAGTCCTCCGATTATCGCGGAGATTCCAAGCGCATATGCAATGATGTTGAGCATCCTCTCGGGATTTACCAGATCGATGATGCCGATGATCATACATATAAGGCCGTAGAATGCCGCTGTGGGCTTTATCTTAGGCCTTACGGTTCTCTGATGGGTTTCCGGTTTCCTGTCGGTTTTCTTAGCCATATCAAGCCTTTCCGCAACACTTCTTATACTTCTTGCCGCTTCCGCAAGGGCAGGGATCGTTGGGATAAACCTTTGCTCCTTCACGCTTTACGGTTCCGGAGATCTTCTGCTCATGATAGAGCTCTTTTCTCTTAGCCTCATCAAATATAGCTTCCCACTCAGGCAGGCCGTAGAGCCAGTCAGCTCCTGCTCCTACCATGTTCTTGTAAAGAAGCTCCTTGTCAAATGCGAGTGATACCTCGGTATCCTCGGTCATCTCCTCGATGGGGTTGGGAGTCTTAAGGGAATCATTTATTCCGTCAAGGAAACCGGTCATGAACATAAGGTCGATGCCGTATTTTGCGGCAAGATCCTTAACGGTTCCTTTTACTTCTTCATCGGGATTCTTAAGAAGCTCTGCGTAGATCTCCTTCTCCTTGAGGAAATAATCACCCCAAAGTTTCTGAATCTTTCCTTTATCAGCTTTGTCGTCGTATGCGAGTCTTCGCCAATCTTCAAGCAGTGCCATTTTATGTGCCCCTTTCTATCAAAAAAATCACCGTTTATTATATATCAAAACCTCAGTTTTAACAAGAAAATCCCGTATCCCGCAAAAGAAAACGGGGCCGGCTTTTCTATCACAAAAACCGGTCCCGGAATACATATTTATAACACGTCGGTATCAGGCGGGACGAGCGAGATAATAACCCTGATAAAGGTCAACTCCAAGTCCTACGAGATAATCAAATTCCGCCTTTTCTTCCACGCCCTCTGCAACAACGAGCATTCCTTTCGAGTGGAACTTAAGGACGAGATCCTCTACATTGTCCTGCTTAGCCTCATCGTGGTCAATTCCGGATATAAGCTCTCTGTCGAGCTTAACGATATCGGGCTTCATAAGTTCAACCCTCTCAAGGTCGTTGATCCCGCTTCCGAAGCCATCGATCGAAAGCATGTTGTTCATGGATCTTACGCACTTGCTCTTTTCCTGACATTTATCCGCGGAATAATACGGATACTCCAGATTCTCAACGATCAGTTTGCCTCGTATCTCTTCTCCGAAAT
>JAGPFR010000081.1 GCA_018056425.1 Lachnospiraceae bacterium | reverse complement strand
GTACTATTATTTACTATATACGGGGAAACTCCCGTAAATCTGTTACCGGTAATAGGAGGAATTTTTTTTAACTTATATGGACAGTTCCGGCCCCATACAAATTTCAGTATTAATAATTCTAATATTCTTATCAGGTTTTTTCTCTTCGGCGGAGACGGCTTTTGTATCGTGCAACAAAGCGCGCATCAGAAGTCTTGCGGATGACGGTGATAAAAAAGCCGCAAGGGTTCTTCGCATACTCGAAAAAGGTTCCAAACTGCTCAGCACAGTGCTGATTGGCAATAATATCGTTAATCTGTCGGCATCGGCCATATCTACAATGCTTGCGACGGAGTATTTCGGTTTGCCCGTAGGTGTAATGACGGGTATCCTTACTTTTGTCATCCTTATAATAGGCGAAGTCGTTCCCAAGACCTGGGCAACAGTATCCGCCGACAAGATGGCACTTAACTATGCACGGATCATTCAGGTCCTTATGGTTGTATTTACGCCTATTATTTTCATAGTTAACGGTGTTGCCAAGGCAATCCTTTTTGTTATGCGTATAGATGCGGACGGAAGACCCGATGCCATAACCGAGGATGCCATTAAGACATATGTCGACGTCAGCCACGAGGATGGCGAGATTGAGCCCGAAGAGAGGGATATTATCTATAATCTGTTTGATTTTACGGACCATGTTGCGAAGGATATTATGATCCCCAAGGTCCGCATGGTCAGTGTGGATGTTAATTTCACTTATGATGAGGTGCTTGCGGTCTTTAAGGAGTGCATGTACACAAGACTTCCCGTATATGAGGATGAAAAAGAGAACATCATAGGCGTCATCAATATGAAAGACTTTATTGCTCTTGAAGATCCCGAGCATTTCAAGGTCAGGGATATTATGAGAGAGGCCCTCTATACCCACGAGTTTAAGAAAACCCAGGATCTTCTTGCACAGATGCGTAAGGAGACCTCCAATATCGTATTTGTCCTTAATGAGTACGGCACCATCGAAGGCATGATCACCCTCGAAGACCTCCTTGAGGAGATCGTAGGTGAGATAAGGGACGAGTATGATGAGGATGAAAAAGAACTTATTCAGAAGATCGAAGACGGTAAATACGTTGTTGAAGGTGCGCTCAGCCTTGATGACTTCAATGAAGCCGTCGGAACCAATCTTACCAGTGAGGAATATGATTCTATCGGCGGTATAGTGATCGAGCATCTTGATCATCTCCCTCAGGACGGCGAAGAGGTGGTTCTTGAAGACGGAACCATCCTCAAGGTCCTCGGAATGGACCAGAAGCGTATCGAGGAGGTTGAGATCACCCTTCCCGAGCCTGTCGAGGAAGAGCCTCAGCAGGAAGAAGAGAAGCAGGAAACAGCTGAAAAAGCCGAATAATTGATAATATAACGGGGACGGTTCCTTTCTGATGGCAGAGGAACCGTCCCCTTTTGTTGATTTTTCATTAAATAGGTAGTAATATTCTAATGTTTGGTATTTATGCACTTTAATTTGAAAGGAAAAAACAGATCATGAAGAAAAGTAAGGCAGCTCTTGTCATTCTTATAGTTCTGCTCCTGACTCTCGGAATAGGCTATATGGATATCTGGGGCTACGACGGAAACGGCGCAGGAAATGCATCCGACATCAAGCTCGGACTCGATCTTGCGGGCGGTGTCAGCATCACCTATCAGGTTGTGGGAGAAGAGAATCCTTCCGCTACCGACATGGCTGATACTATTTATAAGCTTCAGCAGAGAGTTGAAAGCTATTCAACCGAAGCTCAGGTTTATCAGGAAGGTTCTAACAGAATCGCCATTGAGATTCCCGGTGTATCCGATGCGGAGACAATTCTTGCCCAGCTCGGCCGTCCCGGAGCTCTCTATTTTATCAGCGAGACTGATTCGGCGGGTAATCCCAACTATCAGACTTCTTATGCGCCTAATGCAGACGGAACCTATGGTGAGAAGACTGTTCTTACCAAGACTATCGACGAACTTATGGCTGACGGTTCGATCGTTATCACAGGTACCGATGTGGCTGATGCCAGAGCAGGCGTTCAGCAGGACAGCATGAAGAACAATCAGTATGTTGTTCAGCTTAACCTCACTCCCGAAGGATCCGCTAAATTTGCTGAGGGTACCACCAGAGCCGTAAATAACGGATATGAGACCATCGGTATCTATTATGACGGAGAAATCGTAAGTGCTCCCAAGGTTAATGAGCCCATCCTTAACGGACAGGCATCCATTTCCGGATCATTTGATGTTGAGCAGGCAGAAATCCTTGCATCCACCATCCGTATCGGCGGACTTAACCTTGAGCTTGAAGAACTTCATTCCAAGGTTGTAGGAGCTCAGCTTGGCGTTGATGCCATCAAGACTTCACTTAAAGCCGGTGCGATCGGACTTGTGATCGTTGCCGCATTCATGATCGTTGTATATTTCATTCCCGGTCTTGCTTCAGCGATTGCTCTTTGCTTCTATGTAGTATTGATCGTACTTCTTCTTATCGGTTTTAACGATGTACTTACGCTTACCCTTCCCGGTATTGCAGGTATCATCCTTTCGATTGGTATGGCAGTTGACGCAAACGTTGTCGTCTTCGCACGTATCAGAGAAGAACTTGGCAAGGGCGAGAGCGTAGAGAGCGCTATCAACACCGGTTATGCCAAGGCACTTTCCGCTATTATCGACGGAAATGTTACAACCCTTATCGCAGCGATCGTGCTTCTTGCACTCGGACCTGCAAACGTTAAGGGATTTGCACAGACTCTTGCGCTCGGTATCGTGGTATCGATGTTCACCGCACTTTTTGTTACCAAGTGGCTCATGAAAGCATTCTATGCACTTGGCCTCAGAAATGTTGTGTTCTATGGAAAGGGCAAGGAGAAGAAGCCTGTTGATTTCCTTTCCAAGAAAGTTGTATTTATCGTTCTTTCCGTAGCAGTTATCGTTGCAGGATTTGTATTCATGGGAATCAACAAGTCTGCAGGCAAGGGTGCTCTCAATTACTCACTTGATTTCGTAGGCGGAACCGCTACCACAGTGGACTTCAATGAGAGTTACACTCTTCAGCAGCTTACCGAGAATGTAGTTCCCAAGATCGAAGCCATCACAGGAAGCTCTGTTCAGGTTCAGACCGTACAGAACTCCAACGAGGTTATTTTCAAGACCTCCACTCTTGAGTCATCCGTAAGAACAGCACTTGATAATATGTTCATCAACGATTACGGTGTTACTCAGGAAAAGATTCAGACCGAGACCATTTCTTCAACTATCTCCGATGAGATGAAGAGAGATACCATTATTGCGGTTATAGTTGCGATCCTCTGCATGCTCGTTTATATCAGAGTAAGATTCAAGGATATCCGTTTCGGCTTCTCATCCGTACTTGCTCTTGTACATGATGTACTTGTAGTACTTGCATTCTATGCAGCGGCAAGAGTATCCGTAAGTAACACTTTCGTAGCTTGTATGCTTACCATCGTAGGTTACTCCATCAACGCTACCATCGTTATCTTTGACCGTGTTCGTGAGAACATGGCAAATGGTGGAAAGAAGGATATCGAGGCTATCGTAAACAAGAGTGTTACCCAGACTCTTTCAAGAAGTATCTTCACCTCACTGACCACCTTCGTAATGGTTGCGCTTCTGTACTTCCTCGGCGTATCCAGCATCAAGGATTTCGCACTTCCTCTTATGGTCGGTATCGGATGCGGATGCTACTCATCGGTTTGCCTTGCAGGTGCTTTCTGGATCATTCTTTCCGAGAAGTTCCCCGCTAAGAAAAAGGCTTAACCTACAACAAATACCTCTACAGGGGCGATTCATTCGTCCCTGTTTTTTTATTCGGTAATACATGTGGCGGTTTCTTATATTTCAGGGTCCTGCCGCGACGCATAACATACCATGAAAAATTTAGGACATGGGTCGTGATATAAGTTAAAATAGAATTCATTTGATTGAAAAATTAAACCTGTTCTTTGACAACTGAAAATCGCCAAAAAAGTCTGGTTTACTCTTGCAACGGACTCTGTTAATGTCCATATACGATTACTATCTGCAGGATAGGAGCAGATAT
>JAGPFR010000047.1 GCA_018056425.1 Lachnospiraceae bacterium | reverse complement strand
AGATAAAAGCCCCCAGGGCAGTTGGTGAGATCACCGGCGGTATCCTGCTGGGCGGAACATGTCTGTACCATTTTTTCCCAGATCTCATGGGAGGCATTTTCATGGCCTACGAGGCTGAGGGAAAGGTTCTGAACATCTTCTACCAGATGGGCCTGATCCTGCTTATGTTTTTGTCCGGTTACAACACCAAACTGGAGGCAGATAAGAGCAATTCCAAAACGATATTCTTCATCTTCCTCGGAGCAACAGTTCTTCCGATGCTCGGTGCGATTCCCTTCATAGGGATATTCAAAAACAGCTTCATCGGTGAAGCCGGCAATGAGATCAGCTTCGGACTGGTCTTTACGATAGGCGTTGCGATAACCTCGATCCCTGTTATTTCCAAAATATTCTTCGATATGGGCATCATGAACACCAAGTTTTCCAACACGGTTCTGACGGTTTCGACATTCCAGGACCTGATCCTCTGGATACTTCTTAATGCCGCTACAAGAATTGCTTCAACAGGTGAGATAAAACTTCCCGACATGATCCTTGTGGTTGTCTTTACTATAGGTCTTTTCGCAGTCGCCAAACTGGTTTCGGATCATGTTCACACCAGGGATATGAAGATCAGGACGATCACCTTCTATTCCGTGAGTTTCATAATACTGCTGATCGTATGTGCGGTTCTCTACCGTTTCGGGATCAACATCATGTATGCAGCCTTCCTTGTGGGATATGTGGTCAAATCCTTTGTCGGCGATGTAGAAGATTCCGATGCCAAAAAGAGAATGACAGCCCTCGGGGATTTCTCATTTTCATATACGGTTCTGACTCTTGCAAATTCCTTGAGAAGTATGTCCCTTTGCTCATCCGAAAGTGCAAGATCTTCGCTCTCATCGGTAACGGGAACATACTCAACGAAGATCACCAGCTTGCATCCTTTTTCGGAAAGGGAAGTCAGAAATGAATCGGATGTGACCTCGGCAAGATTTTCACTCGTTACGGTTACGGATGCTCCGAAGATGAGGTCCCTCTTTTGGATGGCATCCATGGCACCGATCAGCTTGTCATATACGCCCGTTCCGCGTCTGGAATCAGTTTTATCCCTGTCACCTTCAATACTGAGGACGGGAACAAGATTCCTGTGCTTATCAAACAGATCAAGATATTTCTCGCCGATAAATGTTCCGTTCGTAAAGATCGGGAACAGTATATCGGACTTTGCTGCGGCTTCCTGGATTACATCCCAGCGAAGTAAAGGCTCGCCGCCCGCAAGCAAAATAAAACTGACTCCAAGTTCCTGTGCTTCGTCAAATATTCTTCTCCACTCTGCAGCCGAAAGCTGGTCCTTGGGACCGCAGTCATTGGTCGCTCCATTACTCCTCGAATAACAACCTGCACAATGCAGGTTGCATCCGGAGGTAATACTGGAGATTAAAAAAGGAGGTATATGCTCGCCGGCTTTTTCGGCCTCTGCTCTCTTTTTCGAAGCCTTTTTACCGGCGGAAGCAAACTTAAGCATATATGCACTTTCCCTGGGATTGTGCATGGTGGCCCTGAGAGCATCGGATACGATCTTCTCAACGCCTTTTGTCATGTAGCTTTGAATGTCAAATGCCTTATCCATAATCCTTACCCCAAAAACTTATAAAGAAGTTTATACAGCTGCTGTACTTCTTTCTCTGTAAGTCTGGTTCCCTTCTCAGCCATCTTCGCAGGGATGTCCTTACACTTCTTCTTAAGTTTGTTACCTTCGGCAGTTATGGCAATGATCGTGACCCTCTCATCTTCCCTGGAGCGCTGCCTTGTTACATATCCCGCTTTCTCAAGTCTCTTCAAAAGCGGGGTAAGGGTGCCCGCATCCAGACAAAGAGTCTCTCCGAGCTGACCTACGGTTACGCTCTCCTTCTCCCACAGAACCATCAGTACGATGTACTGAGTGTATGTAAGACCGAGCGGCTTTAAATACGGAGTGTAGTTACCTACGATCTTCCTGCCGCATGCATAAAGAGGAAAACATAACTGATTCTTAAGTAAGAGCTGTTCATATTCCTGTGCCATAATCCACCTCATAAATATATATTTTTAAAATGCTTTTATCATATTATGTTTTGCAAAATATATTTTGTCAAATAAAAAAATAATTAAAAGAGCCACGGGACGTTTCAGAATGGTCCAGTGGCTCAGGCATTCTATCAGGGCAGGAACTTTCCTGCTGCAAGATAGAGCTCATACCAGTCATGGTGTGAGAGATTTACATCGGTTGCTGCGCAGATATCCTTAATGTGCTCCGGATTCATCGATCCGATGATTGCCTGCATCTTAGCAGGATGGCGGAGGATCCATGCGATTGCGATCGCAGACTTTGATACTCCTTCTCTTTCCGCAAACTTCGCAAGAGCTTCGTTAAGCTCGGGGAACTTGGGATTATCGATGAAGGTTCCGCCGAACATTCCGAACTGCAGAGGTGACCATGCCTGAATGGTAATGTCGTTAAGTCTGCAATAATCAAGAGCATTGCCGTCACGGTTAACGGAAAACTCCGTGGTCTTATTGTTCATGTAAAGGGCCTGATCGATAAGCTGTGACTGCTCGAGTGATAGCTGAACCTGATTAAATACAAGAGGCTGCTTTACATACTTTTTCAAAAGCTCGATCTGCATGGGAACAAGGTTGCTCACACCGAAGTGACGAACCTTTCCTTCTTTTTCAAGGATGTCGAATGCCTCCGCAACTTCCTCGGGATCAAAGAGTACGTCGGGTCTGTGAAGAAGAAGTGCATCAATGTACTCAACATTCAAACGGCTTAAGATACCGTCCACGCTTGTAAGGATGTTTTCTTTGGTCCAGTCAAATTCATTTCTGTCAAAACAAAGACCGCACTTACTCTGGATGCAAATATCCTCTCTCTTAATTCCGGTAAGAGGAAAAGCCTCAGCAAATCTCTCTTCTGCAGCACCTGCGCCGTAGCATGTTGCGTGATCGAAGAAATTGATTCCGCAATCATAAGCCGTGCGGATAACCTTTGCTGCTGCTTCCTTGGTAAGGTCCGGCATTCTCATGCAACCCTGTACGATTGCGGATACATTCTGAGGACCGTCAACTACGTTGATTGTTTTCATGTTTTCCTCCTGTTAAAACGGGTAATCTTCTCCCATGTTAGTAATGAATCTGTGGCCTTCGAAATCTTCACGTCTTGATGCGAAGAGCTCTTTTAAGAGCAATGTTGTAACCGAGAGCATAGGATCTTCCTGTTCCGGTTACCATTACGATATCGGACATGATGGCACCTCCTTAGCGCAATTTTGCGACCGATACCATCATAATCCGAAACCCGTTTGAAAACTTCTAACTAATTGAACTGTATTGACGGATTTTTGCGACGGGTCATCCCTCTTTTGCTTTTTTCATAGGAAAAGGGATAACATTATCCGGCTCATGCTGGTAGGCATACCATAAAGTAAGCTTCTGCTGCATATTCATCCAGCTTTCAACAGAAGTCTTCGTAGCCTTGCTGATTCTCAGCGCCATTTCGGGACTGAGCGATGCTTTTTCATTCACAAATTCAGACAACGCTTTTCGGCTTACGCCAAGCATTCCGGCTGTTTCAGTCACAGTCAGATTCAGCGGTTTCATAACATCTTCCAAAAAAACTTTTCCGGGATGTATCGGTTTTCTTTTCATCATATACATACCCCCTAATGGTAATCCAAATAATCGACCAAATATGCATCCGGTCCTATGAAGAAAAAAGTCACTCTCCAATTCCCATTCACCATGACCGACCAGATATCTTCTTTGTCACCTTTAAGCGGATGAAGGCGATATCCCGGCAGGTTCATATCCTGGGGATTTGTGCTAGCATCCAAACGATCGAGTATTCTCTCAAGCTTAGACGCATGTTCAGGCTGTATTCACTTTTTGGAGCCTGTTTCGTAAAAATCTTTAAGTCCTTTGTGTTGAAAAGATTTAATCATATTCACTATAACCTGTAACGTTACACGTGTCAATTTACTCAATAAAAAAGAGTAGTATACGCCCTTTCAAAGGGCACACTACTCATTTGTAAATATATATGTGTAAATTGGGCTATGTCAATTTGATTATGTCATATTTTACACTTCCGGATACATATCAACGGGATGGCCGAGGAGGCGTACTATCTCAAGTTCGTCCATAGCATCGGTCAGGGCGTTGTGAATTTCGGAATAGTCGTCCTTACCGAACATGCGAAGGATGCACTCGACGCCGTACCCGCGCTTTAATTTACCGGTCTTAAAGCAGTCTGCATCAGCAGGGATTGCGGAGTTGTACTGCCTGTAAGCCGCAAGCTTCATAATGTCGCACCAGGTATATCCGCGAAGATATGACAAAACATTTTTATCAAAACCTGCATTATATGCAAGGATCGTCCCTACTCCGTGAGCCGTCAGAAATCTGTGGATCTCCGGCCCGACCTCTGCGGATGATGACTGAATCTCCTCGATTCCCTTTTGATGGACCTCGTAGGAATACAGCCCGCCTTCGCGCAGTGCATCAACAGCTATGTAATATTTTGAATCAACAACCTTCAGAGTATCAGCCTCAACAATCAGAACACCTGCGGTCATCAGTGCTCCGCTCCAGGTTGTTTCCGTATCTATCATCGCAAAATGCTTCATCATATCTCTCCTTGTCCTCAGTTCATTATACTACAGGGCATAAAAGGACAAAAAGGGAACGGTTTTGTGACAGGGGGTCGGACCCCGTGTCACAGATCAAAAAGTGCGGGTATCGGGATCACTTGCGTATCCGACGCATCCCTTGAGATTCGCGATGAGCTTAACATCTGCTTCATCAAGTTCAAAATCAAATACCTTAAGGTTCTCTTCGATCCTTGAAGGTGTTACCGATTTGGGAAGAGGAAGGAATCCCATCTGAAGGCTCCATCTGATACAGATCTGTGCGATGCTGCGGTTATATTTTGCGGCAAGCGCCTTCATCTCGCGAACTTCGAAGATCTGTCCGGTTCCGAGAGGGCTGTATGCTTCAAGAAGCATTCCCTTCTCCCTGCTGTATGCTGCGGTCTCATCCTGAGTCTCACCGGGACAAAGCTTGATCTGATTGACCATGGGTGCAATCTTCGCGGTCTTAAGAAGTGCATCAATGTGTGCCCTACGGAAGTTACTGATCCCTATCGCACGAACCTTGCCCGCCTCATACAGATCTTCCATAGCTCTCCAGGTATCCGCATTCGCTTCAGCCCATCTGTCTCTTATCGCTATGGGATTGGGCCAGTGAATAAGAAGAAGGTCTATGTAGTCTGTCTGAATCTTCTTCAGTGATTCTTCAAAGCTTTTCATTACTCCATCGTAGCTGTGAGCATCGTTCCATATCTTGGTTGTGATAAAGATTTCTTTTCTGTCGACTCCGCTTTGCTTCAATCCTTTGCCGACACAGTCCTCGTTTCCGTAGATGACCGCCGTATCGATATGTTTGTATCCTGCGTTAAGCGCGCTGACTACGGAATTTACCCCGACCTTATCATCCGGTGTCTGCCACATTCCGAATCCGATCACAGGAATCTCTACCCCATTAGAAAGTTTGTATGTGCTGTTAAGATCCATGTTGTACCCTCCAACAAATTGGTTTTCCTTTTACATCATGATATTAAAAGAAAACAAAAGGCAATACTTCCGAAAAATTGGAAAGTATTGCCCGTTTTTTAACTTCGTATTTTTTTATCTGCAAAGAGAGGCGCTTCCGCTGTACTTGTCGGGATACTCTGATTCATCCCATGTCTCGTAATACTCGAGAACAGTCTCATCGGATGCACTTGTCTGATAGGTGTACTTCACGCCGGTTGCGGACTCGGCCTGAATCTTGAAGCTGTGCTCGGAATACTGCTCCAGGAGGGTGATCTTATCGGAATGATCCGCAACGAACTCTCCATCCTCGACATGGCCGTAATCAATGGTTGTATCTCCGAAAACAACGGTCCACTCGGGTGCTGCATTTCCCGACTCATCGGTTACGATCGAAGCGGTTGACCACATGCAGTCCGTAAGATATTCATCGGAATATGCTGCAGCTGCCTCGTCATCCATATAATTCTTGATGTTAAAGGTCTCTCCGGTAGGAGATTCCTCATCGATGATACCGGGAACAAGCTCAGTTACTTTTGTATCTCCTGTTTGACGGTCGATGTAAAACCTGGTCTGTGATGCGGTGTAAGATCTGAACAGTACTACGATCTCCTCACCTGTGCTTGATTCAACTTCAAAATATACCGTATAATCATCGGAATTTTCCATTAATGCGATATCGGGCTGAGAAGATGCGATGAAATTCTTAACTGCATCAAGTGCCTCTTCATCGGTGATAACGCCTGAAGCATCCGATCCGTCATCTTCCTCTGCGGGAAGGGGATCCCTATCTCCTTCATCAGTTACTAATTCTTCAGATATAATCCCGGATTCCTCGGGAATTACAACCGCAGCGGTGTTATTGCTGCTGCATCCCGCAATACCAAGAACCATTAACAGTGACATTGTGATAAGTACATTTTTCTTCATAACGAACTCCTTACCGGAGCAGTTCATACTGCATCCATTCGTACTTCAATTTACTTCCCTCCGTTATTTCAGGAGGAAGCAGAGCTCTGGCAACAAGCTTCAGCTCATCGGACTCGATATCGGTTCTCTTAAGGTTTGCATAATCGCCGTCAAAGCTTACAACTTCGTAATACCATGTTTCCATATTCAGCTCCTTTTCTGGTGATGACAGGGTGCGGTACCAAGGATGACATCGGAGGCGCATCTCCGTTTCAGCCAAGGGACCGTTTACAACCATCTGTCATCTGCACACACTATAACAGATAATCACTTTAAGCATCATTACGCTTTGTTTAAGTTTCTTTAAGATTATATTATATCAATCTGCCGCCATGAGCTCTCCGCCATTTTCCGCAGATTTGACGTCCTTGGAGCACCTTCCGGCTAACAAAATGCCCTAAAATAGGCGATTTTTTAGCCTTTTTCCGCAGATTTGACGTCCTTAGGGCACCTTCCGGCTAATAAAATGCCCCAAAATGGGCTTTTTTTAGCCTTTTTCCGTAGATTGGGCCTCCTTGGGCACCTTCCGGCTAACAAAATGGCCCAAAATAGGCGATTTTTTAGCCTTTTTCCGCAGATTTGGCGTCCTTAGGGCACCTTCCGGCTAACAAAATGCCCCAAAATGGGCGATTTTTTAGCCTTTTTCCGCAGATTTGACGTCCTTGGAGCACCTTCCGGCTAACAAAATGCCCAAAATAGGCAATTTTTTAGCCGGAAGCAAAAAAAGGACGTATCCGGCAGGATACGTCCTTGAAATACACAATAGCCATTAACCCCGGCTTAGCACATCTTCTCGAGTGCGGTGGGATCGTTGGAAACCCACATAGCGTCTTCTCTTGAAATTCTTCCGCGTCCGACAAGGGATGCAAGGTCATCGTTAAGAAGATGCATTCCGAGGCTTCTGCCTGCCTGGATAAGGGAAGGGATCTGAATGGTCTTCTTATCACGAATGAGGTTTGCGATAGCGGGAGTACCGAGCATGATCTCGGTTGCGCAGCAGCGTCCGTCCATATCGGCGGTAGGAATAAGAGTCTGGGTAATAACGCCTCTGATAACGTTGGAGAACTGGGTTCTGATCTGATCCTGTCCGTCAAGAGGAGTTGCGTCGATAATACGCTCGACGGTCTGTGCAGCACTGGTGGTATGCAGTGTTGAAAGGACGAGGTGTCCGGTCTCTGCTGCGGTGATAGCTGCCGAAATGGTTTCGAAGTCTCTCATCTCACCTACGAGGATGATATCGGGATCTTCACGCATTGCCGAACGAAGTGCGGTAGCGAAACTTGATACGTCTCTTCCGACTTCTCTCTGATGGATCATAGCCTTGTTATGAGGATATACGTACTCGATAGGATCCTCAATCGTAAGGATATGTCTTGAAGTGGTCTTGTTGATATATTCAACCATCGATGCAAGGGTGGTTGATTTACCGGATCCGGTAGGTCCTGTTACAAGAACAAGTCCTCTGGGCATCTCGGCGAGTTCTCTGCATACGGAAGGAAGTCCGAGTTCCTCAAAAGAAGGAACGGTCTGATTCAGAATACGGATACTGCAGGCAAGATTGTTTCTCTGATGATAGACATTAGCTCTGATTCTGGTTCCGTCCCAGAGCATAACACCTACGTCGAGGTCGCTTCCGCCGGAAACCTTTTCAACCTGCTCCTGGTTGAGGATTGAGAAGATCATGTTTCTGGACTCTTCAGCAGAAGGAGCGGGCTCAAGAATCTCTAGTGCTCCGTATCTTCTGATAGCTACATTGGTACCTACTGTGATGTGAATATCGGAGCAATCGCTCTTCTTAGCGTATTCAACCAGTTCTTTAAAATCCATTTTCCGTATTCCTCCCCTGAAAAGAAATAGATTAAAAACAGCTAAAAATAATTATAACAGACTATATCTTCAGTTACCATAAATTTTTAAGATTTTATTAAGTTATTTAAGTTGCGGACTCCGGCGCTATTTCATCAGTGCCTCAAGTTCTTCCTGGGCAAGCATGAGTCCGTTGTCAACGGTCAGTTCACCGCTTATTATCTGAGTCATCCTCTGCCCCAAAATAGTGTAGAATTCAGGCCATTTGCTGGTTGAAGGTCTGTAGATACCGTTCTCGAGAGCCGCACATATAACCTCAAGATGAGGGTTAGCCGCAAGTAACTCGGGATCTGTCAGACACGAATATCTGCAAGGGACGCCGCCCGCATCCACGGTACTCTTCTGAACATCGGGATCTGTCAGATATCTGAGAAGATCAAGTGCCGACTCCTTATACCTGCAATTGGACGGAATACCCAGAGTCCAGATACCATATATGTTCGAATTAAAGTTCTCTCCATCCTCCGAAACCATTCCCGGGAATGCGCAATAATCTGAATTTTCAAAACTGTTCGAATACCATCCGGGCCATCCGACTGCTACAGCCTGAGAACCGTTTTCAATTGATGAGATCAGTTCTTCCTTAGGCATCATCGTTCCGGTATCCAGCAGTTCCAGATAATATTCCAGAGCAGCCTTAAACTGCGGAGTATCCACGGTGGGCTTGTATTCTCTGTTAACAACCCATCCTCCGAATGCCCTGAGAACAGGCAGGAAATCAACGACCATATTGTTGGGCGTATCACCCCTTGCAACAAACCCGCCGTTTCCGGAAGCCGATGCCGCCTGACAAAATTCATATATATCATCCAGCGTAGCCAGATTGTCCTCACCGTATCCGAGTGATTCGGCAACCGTCCTGTTATACAGCATTACCGTCACATTACCGTAATAAGGCACAAGATAAGTTTTTCCGCCCTGCACACAGATGTCCGTCGTCGCAGGGATTACATCGGAATCAAATATGTAACCGAGAGAACTTAAATCAGCAAGCGCATCCTCCGCAAAAAGCTCTGCGGTCCAGGATGAATCGGCCATAATAATGTCGTACGTACTCCTGATATTCAGCGAATCACGCAGTATCTCGTGATGAAGGTCTTCTTCCGAAAACTCAACAACCTCGCATCTTATGCCGTACTCCGCTTCGAATCCCGGAATACACTGCTTTATAACCTCAGCATAAGTTCCGGACCTGACCGCAAGCACCAGCTTGTCAGCTTTTCCCGACACACCGCATCCCGTAATCGACAGTATGATAAGCAAGGCAGACATAGATGCGGACAAAATTTTCTTCAACTTTTTCATCAGCATCCGCCTTTCTGTTTTCTGTACTCTTCCATAAGTCCGGTTATCGAATCGGGATCCATACTGCCGATTGCATCAATCAGCTTGTTCATAATCTCTTTCTTATCTTCGTCAAAAGAATACGATTCAAGTTCTTTGCTGCATTCTTCCATAACGTCCATATCAAGATCATCACATGCGGAAGAAAGTTCTGCAAATATCTCTTCAATTTTCTCATCCGTGATCTTCACCTTATCGGCATCATCACCGGAAGACTCATCATCAAAGTATTTGGACAGCCCGGCCAGAAGTTCTTCAAACATCGCCATTGTCTCATCATGGTATTTGGCGATTTCTTTTTCATCCTTAGCCTTACCGGCCTTTTCAAGCTTCTCCGCAAAGTCTCCAAGTTCAGTTGCACCTATCTGACGCGAGGTACTCTTAAGTGAGTGAGTCCTTATCGCATAAGACTCGAAATCTTTTACATCATGTGCATGCTTTATTGTCTCAAGTGTATCGTGACCGTTCTTATAATAATCCGCAACAACCTTCTTGAAAAGTGCTACCGTTCCGAGACCCTTTATGGCCTTCTCGCAATCAAGGCAATCGTAGAGTTCTTCCTTTCTTGCTGCTTCCTCTGAATCTTCGAATCCGGCACCTTCGCCCTCTTTTTCCTCGTGGATCAAATAATTCGGAAGCCACTTGATCATCTTCATATTGAGTTCTTTGATGTCAATGGGCTTGGCGATCATATCTACCATGCCCGCTTTCATAAACAGTTCCTTACTGCCTTCAAGAACATTTGCGGTAAGTGCGATGATCGGAGTAAAGTCCGCATCGGGTATCGTCCTTCTGATCTCGGCGGAAGTTTCGACACCATCCATCTCAGGCATCATATGATCCATAAGGATCAGATCGTACTGATTCTCGCGTACTTTCTCGAGTGCTTCCTTACCCGACTGAGCTACTTCACACTTAACCTGAAGAGGTTCGAGGAGTCCGACTGCAATCGAGAGATTGATCGTATTGTCATCGACGATAAGAACCTTGGCATCGGGAGCGGTAAACCTGACGTACTTTATTTCCCTGCCATTGAACTTCATATCGTCGATCGTCTTATTATTTAAAGCAAGTATCATGGCAAGCGTACTCAGAGGCCTCTTAAGGACAGTGAGGTTCGGCCTGTCCGGTTTGAATGTCGACTCATAAGATTGAAGAATAATTCCGTGAACCGCAGAATGATCATCCAGGAACTTCTTCATCTCATCATTATAGTATTCGGGAATAAAAAGAAGATACTCTTCCTTGCCGGTAGGTTCGTACTGTTTCAGTGAACCGATCACCTTGCCGTCCAAACCGAGAGATTTCATCTCAAGTGAAAACTCTTCATTCATAACCATGTTTTCATTCAGACAGTATGCGAATTTATTCCCGGCATTTTCGACTGCGAGATTGGATTTCCTGTCGATAACTTTCTGAGGAATCTTAAACCAGAAATCGGAACCCTTACCGTACTCACTCGAAACACCTATCGTTCCTCCCATTGCTTCGACAAGCTTCTTCGAAATCGCAAGTCCGAGGCCGGTGCCTTCAACGCTTCTGTTTCTCTTCGTATTAACCTGCTGGAATGATACAAAAAGCTTCTCGAGATCTTCCGGTTTGATTCCCTGACCGGTATCGAGAACGTGGAATTCAAGTTCAATCATATCGTCATCAAGTTCATTACATTTCAGGTCGATCTTAACCATACCGAACTCGGTGAACTTGATCGCATTGTTCGCAAGGTTGATAAGAACCTGTCTGATCCTCATGCAATCGCCGTAAAGCATATGAGGAAGTTTCGTATCCACGATGAAAAAGAATTCGAGATTCTTTTCTCCCACTCTTGTCTGCAGAATATTCGAAATCTCATTAATCTCAGACAACGGCTCATACTTTTCAGGAAGGATCTCCATCTTACCGGAATCAACTTTCGAAAAATCGAGGATATCGTTAATGATGTTAAGAAGATTTCTTCCGGATGAATTGATCTGATTCAGACAATCCCTCACATTGGAAGGCAGGTTTTTTTCGCGAAGCGCGATCTGTGCAAGACCGATGACCGCATTCATGGGAGTTCTGAGTTCATGGCTCATGTTCGCCAGAAAGTCGGCCTTCATATGTGCGGTTCTTTCGAGCTCGGAATTTACCTGCTCCATAAACTTAAGTCTCGTGATTGACTCTGTGGAATCATGCCAGATATAAGCGGTTCCTATCAGGTTAACGCCGCTTCCGATCTCATTTTTCTTAACCGTAAAATAATACATTCTCTCATCGTTCTCATACGGAACAACCTGGAGATTTTCTATCTGCTCAACATGGGATTTCCATTCCTCGACAATATTAATGTCCTCGATATTCTTTAAGCTCTTCTCGGTGAGAACATTTTTGATACGGTCATTGATGAAGATCAGATCGTTGTATTTGTTATATATGACAAGACCGTCAGTCATCTGATTGGCAAAATCATTCATGACAGTATCGCGGAGCTTGAAATCTGAATATAAGAATACGTAATAGAATGTCATGAAGCAGATTGCATTCATGATCAGAGTATGCAGCCAGACCGGCCAGCTTAACGCAAATGTAAGAACTATGAACAGGAATATGACTCCCTGCATCCCCATAAGCACATAGTACTTGGGCCTGAAAACCTTGGGCACGTGTATAAGTATATAAACCATCGCAATAAATACGATGACACCGTTTATGTAACAGCAGTCCCTGTAAAGACGCGATATAAACCAGAACTTTGAATCCCAGTTGACCTCAAAGATCCAGTAAATACGTCCGAAAACAATCTTCTTGGTTATATTTACGAACGCATTTGAAAAATAATTCGGGACGGTAAATACGGACTGAATCAGACATACGACTGAAACCGGAATAACAAGAGGAAGATAGATCTTCCTTGAATGAGTAAGAAGAACGGTAAGGAGTGCACCAAAGAAAAACCAGCCATAGATAACATAATAGGTCACGAGATAATTTCTCGCCGCCTTCATCGTTTCGCACTGCAGCATTCCGATGCACAGCACATCTGCTATTATCAAAACAACCGACGTGATGATAAACCCGATGTTCTTATGCTTTTCCCGCAAACTCATTATTACGGAAAAAAGAACCACTAATATCAAAACTCCGAAAGCGATACACAAACCCATTCAGTACCCTCCCATGACCCTTGTATCATTTAACTTCTTTTGCATCGCAAAACAATATACACAACCACAACCACAAGTAACAGTACAGGTATTAGAAATATGAAAAGTGTCTCACCTGCGGTTTTATCAGAGGTCTCCGGTTCCTGCATCATACCTTCTGCGGAAAGATCTTCTTCGGCATAAGGTGGAAACTCGTATAAAAGATCCGGTTCCTGCTCGGGATAATAGTCATCAAACGGATCCACGACTTCCGCACCATCGTCCGAAGCGACATCAGATGCCCCATCATCAAGTGACTCATCAGTTCCTGATACACTACCGCCGGCCGCTGCGGGAACACCCGGTGTTTCAGGAATCGTAAATGCAAGATTTGTTACACCGTTTACCTCCATCAGTTTGTAAAGAGTCGCAAGGAAGTCTTCGCGTGATACACTTCCGTGAGGCTCAAACCTCTGCTCGGTCTTGGGAGCACCGGGCTCTCCGATGCCTTCCATGATATGCCATGTTACTGCCCAGGTAACTGCTTCCCAGGCATAGTAATCTATATCGTAATAATCCAGATAATCATCGGTTCTTCCGAAGTCTATCGCACGCTTGTATCCTTTGTATTCGGAGTAGCGCATCAGCATGAGCAGAAGATCCTGCCTTGTAACAGGCTGACCTACACCGAAAGTTGCGGAGGATATATAGGGAGTTCCTGCCGCAATAGAATTCTTTTCACCCCATATAATGGCATTTAAATATGGCGAATCCGGAGATACGTCCGTAAACCTCGTACCGCTTCCGTTAACGTTCGGACTTCCTTCACGCAGATACAGAGTCTGCAGCACCATTTCTCTCGTTACGAGATTAGGTTCATAGGGAATATTCGGTCCGTTTACACCTGCTGCCCCGGTCGCATCAGTTCCGGCAGCAGGGAGCGCGGCAATGGTTACTATGTCGTCAAAGCATAGGAAATAAATATTGTCCCCTCCCGTCGATGTATCCCCACCGTAATCGAGAGTCCAGGAATGACCCTGACAGACCGCTGCCTCACTCTTTTTTACTCCTGTCTGATAAGTCTGAATGAGCAGAGGATTGCCGCCGATATCAAGAGTCGTAAACGGATTGGTAAATGCCTGCAGGAAATACAGCTGAGGATTTCCCGACAGATTAAGTGACGTGATCTCATTGCATGCACAGTCCAGATAAACCAGCTTGGGATTGTGCGTAAGGTCAAGCGATGCGATATCGTTGTAACTGCAAATAAGCTTCTGAAGCTCGGGGTTATGGGTTACGTCGATCGTTACCGCACCGTTGTGTGCGCAGTTGTAATACTGAAGTCCAGCATTCTGACTTACGTTGATGCTTCCAAGTCCCGCATTGTCCCAGATATCAAGCCTCTTAAGCTTAGGACAGCCGGTAACATCCAGGGAAGTCAGATGATTTCTGAATGCATCCAGATGAGTCAGGTTCGGATTGTTCCCCAGGTTCAGCGAAGTCAGCTCGCACGATCCGCATGTAAGATGCTCCAGAAGCGGATTATGGCTCACATCCAGAACCGTCAGAGGATTGGTATTCACCTCAAGATAAGCCATCTTGGGATTGTTCGAAATGTTCAGCGAAGTGAGGTTACAGTCGTAGCAATACACCCATTCAAGCTCGGGATTTCCCGAAAAATCAAGCGATGTAAAAAGATTTCCCGAGCACCAGACGCCGTGCAGATCCTTCAGATCACTTACATCCATCGAGGAGATGTAATTATCCTTACACCACAGCCCCTGCAGGGACGTAAAATACTCCACCCCCTGAATCGAGCTGATGCCCATTCCTTCGCAGTAGATGTTGATAGTAAGTGCGATCTCCGCATCATCGATCACACCGTTTAAATCCCTGTCATAATCCGCGCCTGCTATGACCGAGCGAAACACAGGATCCGGGAAATTTGCTTCATTTATCTCCACGGCTGCATTTACCGGCATGGCACTTATCATCGCCGCAAAAGCGGCGGAAAAGAAAACGCCGGCCAGCCCGAGCACTGCCTTCTTAAATCCCATTTCAAATAATCCTCATAAACAAAATAAAGTTTGCGAGACTCTCGCAAACTTTATTATAACATATACTATAAAACAACGCCCCCATGTCACCTACAACCACTTCGCGGCATTCCGTTTTGTTCGAAATCGGATACGATTGCATCCGCGACGTTTTTATTTTTTGAAGAGTAACTGATAAAGACGTCATGCATGGTCCGGTTCCTCCGATTAGTTAACGCTTCTGTGTCCCGCGAGGACTTCCTTATAGTCTTCGTAATTCTTCTTAAGGAGTTCGGGAATGTTTAATCCGTAGGGACATTTGGGAAGACAAGCGCCGCATTCGATGCACTCCTTGGTCTTCTCCATCTCCGCCTGCCAATGCTCACTGAGCCATCCCTGACTCGGAGCACGTCGAAGCATAAGTGACATACGGTTACATTGATTGATCTGAATACCTACGCTGCATGGCATGCAATATCCGCATCCCCTGCAAAACTCGCCTTTTAATTCATCCTGCTCAGACCTGATGAAATCTCTTATCTCATCGTCCATCTCAGGAGGATTGTCCATGTAGGAAAGCCACTCATCGAGCTCGGACTCTTTCTGTATTCCCCAGATTGGAACTATCCCGTCATATTGCAAAACAAAACTCATTGCAGCTTTGGAATTAGTGATAAGACCGCCTGCAAGACCCTTCATGGCAATAAGACCAACGTTTTCACGATTGCAGATATTGATCAGTTCGATTTCCTTTTCATCTGCAAGATAAGAGAGCGGATATTGAAGCGTATCGTAAAAACCGCACTCCGCTATCTCGCGTGCAACTCCGAGTTTATGAGCAGTTCCTCCAATGAAGCGGATCTTACCCTGCTCCTTAGCCTTGACCATGCACTCGTACATTCCGTTCTCTTCACCGGGCTTCCAGCACTCACCCATCATGTGGAACTGAAATATGTCGATGTAATCGGTCTTAAGCTTTTCAAGAGAAGTATCAAGATCCTTCCAAAAGTCCTCAGGCTTCTTCGCAGGAGTTTTGGTAGCGATTATGATCTTGTCACGGTCAACATATC
Source organism: Lachnospiraceae bacterium (assembly GCA_018056425.1). Lineage (GTDB taxonomy): Bacteria > Bacillota > Clostridia > Lachnospirales > Lachnospiraceae > AC2028. Next base: position 2,297 of record JAGPFR010000047.1, on the reverse strand, counting down.
CGTTTCCGAAAGCCTGTCCGAGCTTTTCTTCGCTGTCACTGTATGCGCGCGCGGTATCAAAAAATCTCATACCGCCGTCATAAGCTTTGCGCAGGATCCTGACTGCCTCGTCCATGGAAACACGCTGAACAGGGAGCGCACCGAATCCGTTTTGAGGGACGGTGATGCCCGTGCGTCCCAATGATATATTTTTGATTCTGTTATTCATTATATATATTCCTAAAAGTTGCTTTCATTCCATCCCCAATACACATATTATACATGAAATAAAAAAATGTGACACGGGGTCAGACCCCGTGTCACAAATAACTTCAGATACAATATACGTAATTCTCTTTACGGGGAGCTGCGGGATTAGCAGGTCCGTCCGCATATCCGAGTGCACAATGTCCGATTCCCTCGTACTCTCCCTCGATTCCGAGCTTCTTCAGGAGATTCTTACCAAAGTCTGACTCAAACTCTTCCTTTGCTCTGTGAATCCAGATGCTTCCGACTCCGAGGCTCTCAGCCGCATTCATCAGGTTGCCCATAACCAGTGAGCCGTCATACAGATATGTTCCGACTTCTTTGTTCGCAAGAACGATCAGGATCACAGGCGCGCCGTAGAAAGGATCGAATCCTTCTCCCCATCCGCCAATCTTCCTGTTAGCTTCCATGATCTCGTCACGAACAGCTTTATCGGTAACCGCGATAATGATCGGGCTCTGCTTGCCCATTCCTGTAGCGGCATATATTCCCTGCCTTCTTCTCCATTACGACTTTGTAGGCAATAAGATCACGCACATACTCAGGCATATTTCTGTCGCCAAGCTCCCATTCCTGAAGAGTGCGATACGGAATTCCGAGCCAATCGCAGAATTCATTGCGAGACATTCCCGCCTCGGCTCTGATGCCTCTGATCAGATATGAATTCATTCGCCTATTCCAGTCCTTCTGACTCGCCGCTTCGATTTCAAATTCCAGGCCCTCAATGTTACAAGTATATGTAGTCATAACCTTCCTCCAAAAGAAAACGATTATGCCTATATGATATATACTCATTGTGTATGTGTCAAATAACCATTAGCCATGCCAATATTACTCATATACACTCATTGTGTATATATGATTTGTGGGATTTGTACATTGTATTAGGCTCATCCATTCATCTATAATGCCATTCGGGTGCTACCATAACGGTAGGCGGTTAGCCCTCTTCGGAGGGCAGTTCTTTTAACCCTCCAATCGTGATAGAAAGGAGGGATGCCCATGGATATATATCAATTGATAACGTTGGCTAGCTTTTCTATAGCCATACTGGAATTGGGAATATATCTTGGATCCAAAAAGAAATAACCGCCCCCTGCCCGGAGCGGTTATTCATTAATTAACCAATCACGAGGGCTAACCGTCTATCGGTAGCACCTTCTTTTATATATTACCCCTGCCTCTTGCAAAGGTCAATCACTTCCTATACAAATACACCACATACTTGTCATCAAACACTACTTTATTCCCGTGTCTGAGGACCGCTTCTTTCACTCCGTCGAAAAACAGATCCCTGTACTTCTCATTCAGCGTGATGTGAGTTGAGTGCGTTCCGAGATATTCATTGTGTTCATCCGCATTATATTCGCGCCTTCCGGGAAAAGAAATCTCTTCGATAAACTTAAGCCCGTAGCTTTCTCCGTTCATATAATCAAACTTCTGATTGTAAGGCTGATCCGTTACAAAGTACTTATCATATACTTTCTGGATATCCTCATACAGTGCGGGATTCGGAGTCTTATAATCACTTCTCATCAGCATCATCGCAAGGATTCCGCCGTCTTTAAGAAGATCATAAACTCTCGAATATGCAACATCTTCCTTGATCCACTGAATCGTTGCCGCAGAAAAGATCAGATCAAATTTCTTATCACCGAAATCATAGGTTTCAAAGTCCGCATTCACTATATGGAAATTTTCTCTGTCACCAAACTTCTCCTGCATCTTCGCTGCAAGATGTTCGCCAAGTTCTATAGCCAGATAATCGCATCCGCTGTCTATCGCAAAATCAGACGCCTGGCCTGTTCCGGGGCCTATCTCAAGACAGCTCTTGCTTTCATCAAGTCCGCTTATCTTCTTCACATAATCGAATAACTCGGGGTTATATTTCACCCTCCATTTATCAAACTTCTCAGGAATAGAATCATTTGATTGAAAAATTAAACCTGTTCTTTGACAACTGAAAATCGCCAAAAAAGTCTGGTTTACTCTTGCAACGGACTCTGTTAATGTCCATATACGATTACTATCTGCAGGATAGGAGCAGATAT
>JAGPFR010000080.1 GCA_018056425.1 Lachnospiraceae bacterium | reverse complement strand
CCGGCAGCCAGTTTGTACTTTTTATATTGCTTCACGGCAAAATGATCCGGCTCGTCTGCTTCCAGCTCTTCAAAGATCAGATCGATGGCATTTTTGAAATTCTCATCGTCCTCTCTCGTCTCCGAAGCATTGATCATGTCTATAAGCGTTATGAAGTTCTGCTCCTCCTGTACGCACTCGTAATAGATATATCCGATGTACGCCTGATACAGCAGTTTCTCCGCTTTAACCCAAAAATCTTCGGTGGCCTGTTGTCCCTCGCCCTTGGTGTTTACAATGAGCGTATTCACCAGCTTCAGAATGTCTTTTTCATCATGCAGATAGGCGAAGGGATTGTAATGCATCGACTTCTTGAAATTGATCGTGTTGAGTACCTTGATCTCATATCCGGCATCATAAAGCATCTGCCCAACTTCAAGTAAAACAGTTCCTTTCGGATCCGTTATCACATATGAAGAATGGAGCTGCATGATGTTCGGTTTCACAAAAAAGCGGGTCTTACCGGAGCCTGAACCGCCGATTACCAGGATGTTCTTATTCCTGGCATACTTCGGACCCTTTGGCTTACCGTTCATGATAAGTCCCTCTGTCTGTGTGAGGATCACATTGTTCTCCGGATCACTCAGATCCATGTACGGCTCGATATCCTTTGCATTGCCCCACCGGGCGCTGCCGTATTCCTCACCCTTGCGAAACTTCTTTGCGTTCTTGCTCTTGAAATATACGACCAGCCTCATACCCACTCCGAATACCGCTCCGAAGAGCAGATCCATCAGATTGATACTTGGCCATATGTTCTCAAACGCCGGTCCGAGATTGGAAAGACTTCCCATCAGCTTGTTGAAAAAGTCAGGTGCTTCCGTCACACGATACGCATACGCCATCTTGTTTCCGAAGTATCCAAAGAGCAGATAGGGGAACACTTTCAAAAGCAGCTTTGTGCCGCCTGCTTTGACGAACTTCTTCGCTACCAATGTCAGTGCCTGGTCTACTGGATTACTCTTCACAGACTGCTTTTGCGCCAGTTTCTTTGCCCCGCCTTTCTTTGGCTTTGTTCTGCCTTTACCGGTACTCTTTTTGGCGGCAGGCTTTTTTACTTCACTCATAAGCTCTGCCCCCTGTTCTTCTGTCTGGTCTTCTCCCTCTCGCGGTTCTTGTCCAACCCCATGGACAGATCGCGGAACTTCTTCAAGACCTGCTTAAACGGTGTGTGTTCTTTCTTACGGTTATTGCTTGCAATAAACTCCTTGAACGCCATCGTCATCGCATCCTGATCCCTGCTCTTGAAGAAAACGAAATACTTCGGCGGATCAAGCGTCTTATCCTTTTTCACGGCGTAGTCGATATGATACTTCCTCGCCACACGATCAAAGGACTTGATGTTGCTCTCATCCACTTCGATATTCGTCGCCCCGGCATTCTGCTCCATCAGCTGTTTTAACGACTGTTTCCCGTGCTTGAACTGATGAGATTTCTGCTTCTGTGCATCCAAAAACATCTTCATTGCCTTTGCCAGCACATTCGCTGTCAGCTTCCCTGTTCGAATCCCTAGGGATACGACCTTCTGATTTACTTCTTCATGCATCTGTTACTCCTTTCCGGGCGTAGCCCTTTATTTGCAGTGGTGTCAGGGAGGCACCACCAGCCTGCGTAAAAATGTTTTTTTCATATCGCCTTCTTTCTCTTCTTCCAATACTTTCTCGGTTTTGGAATCAGCCCATTCTTGCGGAGGATCGCATCTATTTCTTTGCAGGTGCAGGCATTAAGCTGCGCCAGTATGCTGATATGCTTCTCTCCGTAACATCCGTTGATGCGATATCTGTAACAGATCTCGCCCTCTGTCATCAACATTTGAAACTTCTCCTATTCCTATAAATCTCACTACTGCAACAGATAGATCGTATATAGCTTTGCTTCAAAAAATCCTCCCACCGGATGCATATCATCCAGGAGCAGGCATTGAAACAACACCGATCGAATATCCTTCAAATGGTATATTTGATCATTTGCGTAACCCTGAAGATATGGCGGCATAATCTGGCCTGCCAAATCCTTGCGGCTCATAATACTGAGCAGATACAGCCCGTTGATAATATGCTTTCCGGACAAAGGAAACGCATAGGTCTCATTTTCTTCATACACGAAGCGATACCGGTAAAGCTCAGCCTCCGGGAATGAAAAGAAGCACGGCACAGTTTCCACAAAGGTTTTCCCTTCATATACCGGCTCGCGCCTCCTGGCATAAGCCATTATGTTCAGATAGTTGGCATTGCGCTCCATCACATTATTCCGCCTGTGAAAACTATCCCCGCGGATGAGATGATTCTCGGTATAAACATTGTTTCTTGTCATATCATTTGCCAGTTCCGCATATTCAGCCGTTCTCAAAAGATATACAAGAACCTCTTTCAGCTTCGATTCAGAGGTGATTTCCTTAACTGCATCAATCCTGTAATCAATATGATCAAAGGACAGCGGAGCGCTGCCTTTCTTAATTTCCCTTTCGATCAGTCTTCTGATATCTCTTGTCGATTCCATGCTCTCTCCCTTCCGCCAGCGGACACTCTGTTTCCTTGCCCATAAAAAGAGGGCAGCTACAAGTTTTCCTCATAACTGCCCTCTCGCTGTTCTCTCTGATTGTTTTTTGATATCGTGCCATGTTGGCTGCTTTTTTGTTATATCGGGATAGTCGCTTATAAGTCCCGCTCCATTGGACCTCAACAGCCACATCTCCGCACTTTCCCTTTACCAGTCCTGGGAAAGCATTTTTCTTGATATGAAAGCCTATTCCCTTGAATTCTTTTCCTCCCCTGAACTCAATCGGAAATGGTATCCGGATATGAGGGAGCTTTTTATACAACTCCGTCGATAGAACAATATGATACTGTATCTTCAGTCCCAGATACTCACATTCTCCATCCAGGCAATAATTTGAGTCCTCCTGTTGTCTGAAGCAACCCGGCGACAGATTATTGATCCAAAAATATATAAGTTTTCTGTCCCCGGCTTCTTTTCGGATCTGCGCATAGAAATCTTTATATTTTCCGTTTTTCATCTTTCCTCCCATAGAAAACGGCCATGAAATCCGCGATCTCACAGCCGTTTGGTTGCAATATCAGTTGAAACTGCCTATCTACTCGGTTTCGGTCCTCCTTTCCGCCCAAACACCGTTATACATGTCATTGTTTACCATGGACCTGAAATGAAAATCTATGGTATTAGCGGCGTTATACAGGACTGTTAGGATATAGTTCCTCTCATTGCTGACAGCTCTCTCTTTTCCGGCTTCCCTTAGCTTATCCAATGCATACCTGAATGTCTCCGCATCGACTTTTAAGAGCTTGGATTTGACCAGCTGATAGGGCATGTCCAGACTGTTTACGCGGACAGTCTTTCTCTCAAATGCAGCGATATCAGCCATGATATCTATCATTCCATCAATGGTCTCCTTCTCGTATTTGTATGAGCCTTCCGTAAAAATATAATCATACCCAATCTGCTCCTTTATGATCTCCTCATATATGCGGCGTTCCTCCATCATCTCATCAGTTCTGTCCCTTGGTTTGGGCGGGAGGATGTGGATAACTCCCGCTTGTGGCGCTGATAAGATATGATTTGAGTCAGTATAACCTGTTTCAGTATTTTTTGAGTCAGTATATCTTGGGTCTGATTTATCGACCGGTGGGTCTGATTTCCCGACCACTGGGTCTGATTCTCCGACCGGTGGGTCTGATTTCCCGACCAGTGAAATCTTGTCATTGCCGGAAAACCCATAATTTAACTGTATCTTTTCTTCCGCATTTTCCTGCAACCGGTCGGAAAAATCGACCACTTCATTCTTGCCAACTGTCTGCCCGGAATACTCGTCACCATATTCATCTCCAAAAACAGCATCCTCCATTGCGGGGTTTACCACCGGAATAGTTCTGTCTGTAGCACCGCCATCATCCGATTCCACATATTCATTGAAATCATTCACAAAGATGATGTCACTCTTACCGGCTTCACGGCTCATGCGGTCCACAAGGCCGATCCCGTTTTCGGTATCCAGTTCGCGCATAACCTTCATGGCTTTGTCTTTACCGCAGCGAAGCCATTTCCGTATCTCCTTGATCGTAAAGATTATGAATACATGCTTATCTCTGGCAATCCAGCCGTTACTCTTGGAAAGATCCATGCGGTTTAGAAGAAACG
>JAGPFR010000046.1 GCA_018056425.1 Lachnospiraceae bacterium | reverse complement strand
GCCGGAGACTTTGACGAAACGGAGGTGGACTAAATGCCCGGACCCGGAAGCAGAAATACACTCGGAAGACCGGGGCCTAAAGCCCAGAACCCCGGAAAAAGCTTTAAACGCATATTGGGTTATATTTTTCAGGATTACGGAACCCACTATGCTTGGGTAATCGTATGTATCATCACATCGGTTCTCTGCAACCTGCAGGGTACCCTGTTTATGAAAGAGCTGATAGACAAATATATCAGCCCCTATCTGCTCGATCCCAATACGCTGCCCAACTTTGAACCTCTTGCCAAGGCAATATTCAGGGTTGCCTGCATCTACGCAGTCGGAATAGTCGCAAGTTTCGTACAAGCAAGGCTCCTTATCAAGATCACCCAGGGAACCATGCAGTCCATGAGAAACGATCTGTTCCAGAAGATGGAGAAGCTTCCCATTAAATACTTCGATACTCACACTCACGGTGACATCATGTCGATCTATACCAACGACATCGACACCATGAGACAGATGATCTCCATGAGTATCCCCCAGTGCTTTAACTCGGCGATCACCATCGTATCCGTATTTATCTCCATGATCGCCTTAAGCTGGCAGATGACTATCGTAACAGTCGTTATGGTAGGCGTTATGCTCTTCTGCACAGGCTTTGCTGCCAAGAACAGCGGTAAGCATTTCGTAAGACAGCAGAAACAGCTTGGTACCGTTAACGGATTCATCGAGGAGATGATTACCGGTCAGAAGGTCGTCAAGGTCTTCTGTCACGAAGAAGCCGGAAAGAAAGCTTTCGATGAATTAAACAATGAACTCTATGATGCGGCATCCAAGGCTAATACCTATGCCAACGCCCTGGGTCCCATCAACGCACAGCTCGGAAACTTAAGCTACGTTCTCTGTGCCATCACCGGCGGCGCTCTCGCACTCACCGGAAATGTCAGTGTAGGCTCCGTTGCATCATTCCTCAGCCTTAACAAGAGCTTTAACATGCCCATCTCCCAGGTAGCCCAGCAGTTCAACTCCATCATCATGGCTATGGCGGGTGCCGAGAGAATCTTCGGTCTTATGGACGAAGAACCCGAGGTCGACGAAGGATATGTAACCCTTGTAAATGCCAAGAAGGGTGCTGACGGAAAGTTGGAAGAGACTCCCCAGCATACCGGAATGTGGGCTTGGAAACATTTCCACAAAGCGGACGGTACCACCGACTATAAGCCCCTGGAAGGAAACGTTGTCTTCGACGGAGTCGATTTCGGATATACTGATGAGAAGATGGTACTCCATGATATCAAGCTGGAGGCTAAGCCCGGTCAGAAGATTGCATTCGTAGGATCCACAGGTGCAGGTAAGACCACCATCACCAACCTGATCAACCGCTTCTATGATATTCAGGACGGTAAGATCAGATACGACGGCATCAATGTTAATAAGATCGTCAAGGCGGATCTTAGAAGATCCCTGGGTATGGTGCTTCAGGAAACCTGTCTTTTCACAGGAACCATTTCAGATAACATACGTTTTGGAAAGCTTTCGGCTACCGATGAGGAGGTTATCGCAGCTGCCAAACTGGCTAATGCGGACGAGTTCATCTCCAAGCTTCCCGACGGATATAACACCATGCTCACCGGTAACGGTGCTAACCTCTCCCAGGGTCAGAGACAGCTCCTTGCAATTGCCAGAGCTGCCATCGCAGATCCTCCCGTTCTCATCCTCGACGAAGCAACCAGCTCCATCGATACCAGAACCGAGAGAATCGTTCAGGAGGGTATGGACAAGCTGATGAACGGAAGAACTTCCTTCGTCATCGCACACAGACTTTCCACTGTCAGAAACGCCGACTGCATTATGGTAATGGAACAGGGACGAATCGTCGAAAGAGGAACCCACGACGAGCTCATAAACCTCAAGGGAAGGTACTACACCCTCTATACAGGCAATTCAATAGCATAAGTAATTTTATTGGAGATAGTTCTACAATTGCTGTAAATACGCGTTTTGTAGCGCACGTTATCAAATATGAGGAGGACAGGAAATGTACGACAAACAGTCCGGAACTATTTTACTGGGAAAGAGCGGAGACAAAAAAATCTGCATTTATCCCAAGATGGCAAACCGCCACGGAATGATCTGCGGAGCTACCGGAACCGGTAAGACCATCACCCTCAAAGTTCTTGCGGAAAGTTTTTCGGATATGGGAGTTCCCGTATTCTTAGCCGATGTCAAAGGAGACCTTGCAGGTTTCTGTCAGCCCGGTAAAGATACCGAAGATATGCAGGCAAGGATTGAAAGATTCGGATTAAAAGAAGAAGGATTTGCCTTTGGCTCCTATCCCACCAACTTCTGGGACGTATATGCCGACAAGGGAATGCCCCTCAGAACCACCGTTTCGGAGATGGGACCTCTTCTCCTTGCAAGGATCCTGGAGCTCAACGATACCCAGACCAATGTCCTGGCGATGATCTTCAAGATTGCCGACGACAATAACATGCTCCTCATAGATACCAAAGACCTCAAGGCAATGCTCAACTATGTAGCCGATCATGCCAAAGAATATGCGGCAGATTACGGAAGCATAGCAAGGCAGAGCGTAAATGCCATTATAAGATCCCTCGTAAATCTGGAAAGCCAGGGAGGCGAATACTTCTTCGGAGAGCCCGCCCTCGATATCAATGACTGGCTTCGCAGAGACACCGATAAAGGCTCAATCCAGGTTCTTGATTGCCAGAAGCTGATCAATTACCCGGATATGTATGCCACCTTCCTTCTGTGGATGATGAGTGAACTTTTCGAATCCCTCCCCGAAGTCGGTGACCTCGATAAGCCCAGAATGGTCTTCTTTTTCGATGAAGCACACCTGTTATTTGATAACGCACCCAAGGCACTTATGACCAGGATCGAGCAGGTAGTAAAGCTTATCCGTTCAAAGGGAGTGGGCATCTTCTTCGTAACCCAGAACCCCGCGGACATACCCGATCCCATACTTGCCCAGCTTGGCAATAAGATCGAGCATGCACTTCATGCTTACACTCCTGCGGAGCAAAAGAAAGCGAAGGCTGCTGCCCAGAGCTTCGTGGTAAATCCCGAGTTCGATACCTATGAAACTCTCCTCTCCCTCGGAACAGGAGAAGCGCTCGTTTCGGTTCTGGACGAAAAAGGCGTACCCACCATGGTAGAAAATACCAAGATTCTTCCTCCCTGCTCCCTTATGGGATCGATTGATGACTCAGTCAGGGATTCGGTGATCAGAGGAAGTTCCTTATTCCCCAGATACAGCGATTATTTCGACAGGGATTCTGCTTACGAGTTCCTTCAGAGAAACCGCACACTTGTAGAGGGCGAGGTTCCCGCAGATCAGGTTCCTTCGGAAGGAGCTGCACCCCAGGGGGCAAAACCCAAGGTCGATAAGAATTCCATGAGTTATAAGACAGCCAAGGCTGCCCAGAGTGTAGCCAAGACCGGTGCCGGAACCGTAGGCAGAGAGGTAGGAAAGACAGTCGGAAATGCCATCGGAGGAAAGTTCGGAAAGACCCTCGGAGGCAATATCGGATCAAGCATCGGAAGAAACTTCCTCGGTGTATTCTTTAAGACCTGATACATCAAAAACAAATATAACTTTGGGCTCCCCACGTTAATTCGTGGGGAGTTTTTTTATGTATTTTTCGTAGCGATTTTAACCTGTTTATTCTTCCGGATCCGAAAATCGGGCCCAAAATGACACTTATGTCTGCTGACATAATACTGTATAAAGTATTCACATTTTTCTTGCAACCATTCATTATTGAAGTAAATTTTGAAAGTTATCGATTCTCGATTGTCCACTATATGACACAGACGTCTGTGGAAAAACGAGAGATTTGCTTTAAATATCTGAAGATAGTTATCCACAATCAATGACATCAAAAAAACTAACGTCTCTGTCGTCATAAATTTTTTGTATACAGAACATCTGATATACACCCTTTTCGTCAGATTTTAGCCTCGTGACCCTCCCTTTTTGCGTTCATGTGTTATTTTAAGCATCCATGCGTATATACTGCATTCCGTTATATGCAAAAACTTCCTCTTCTCCCACCTGTTTCATGTACTGTTTTTTGTAAATGATACGATCTGTTTTCATTAAGATCCGGATTCAGATACCGGAGTATTCAGTCTCCCGGTCAGGTCATATTCAATTACATGGAACCGGTCTGTTTCACCGGTCTGAAAACAAAAAATCCGGCTTATAATTTCATGCGTAATTTTATAAGCAACAAAAAAAGAGTGAAAATCTTATATAATTTTTTCTTTTAAATGAGGGGGTAATGTATTAAAATGGTCTTACGCATCAAAAGCGATTCCAATCCCGAAAGGAGCAGGACATGAGTAAAAAATTTGGTAAATTCCTCTTTGGAACCGCTGTTCTCGGAACAGCAGCTGCAGCCGCAGCATATTATTACTATCAGAAGAAAAATGAGGAGTCCGTTATATTAAACGAGGACGGCGAACCCGCAGAAGCTCCCAAGCGTACCTATACATCTCTGGATGATATTTCCGAGGTAGCCAAGAAGTTCACCGAATCAGCCAAGGAAACCGCAGGAAAGGTATCCAAGAGTGCCAAGGAAGCATATACCAAGGTAAAGGATAAATTCCAGGGCTCAGATGATCTTGACGATCTTTTCGAGGAACTTGAGGACGACGATGATGACGAGGATGAGGATTTCACTCCCCTCTCAGAGACAGCCAAGGATGTAACAAAGGCTGCCGAAGATAAAACCGTAGAAGAATTCTTCGATGATTCCGATGCTGCCGAAGGAACATCCGAAGAAGTTAAGAAATAATCAAACAACTACTACTCCGATTTTGGTAGCAAAAAACCTCATCTCTGTGTGGAGATGAGGTTTTTACTATATACTCATTATTCTTTTATCTTGGCAAGCTCTTCCTTGAGCTCCCTTACCTTATCCTTGATCCTTGCATTAGCCGAAGGAGAAGTAAGGATTCCGGATACCATCCTGCTGCAGGTAGGATAATCCTTAAGCCTGAAAGCAAGCTGAGCAAGCAGATAATCCAGCGTTACGGAGTCCATTCCGGCAATCGGAACATCCTCGGAGCTCCTGGCCTCGATAAAGCCGTTGTAAGCGTTGGTCTCGTACTCTTCTTCCTGAGCCTAAAGATCATCCATAAGCTCCGTAAAATCGCCTTCCTGACTGTCCAAAAATTCCCTGTAGCTTCTGAGGAGCCATGCCAGTCTCAGGCATACATAAGCCTTCTCGCTGGCCTTGGCGCGCTTTACGACCGAACACGCAAGTGCGATCTTATATCGTTCCATAGCCTGTTCAAAGCTGTAAGTATCGTCATTGTACTTGGTAAGTACGATATTGGATGTTATTTTTTCCTTGATCAGGCGGGCCTGTGTAGGAAGAAGTGTCGTGAAATACCTTCCGAGTGCGGCATATCCGCAGGTGGGGCACAGAAGGACATCATATTTCTCGGCAGCGAAACCTTCATAGATGGGACGAAGGTCGAAATCCGTCTTCTTGAGCTTTGCTCTTCCGGTTTTCATGATCTTGGCCGAGAATGTCTTATCACAGACAGGACATTTAAAGTTCTTGTCATAGATAAAATCCGTCTCGGTGAATTCAGGAGTCTTTGCGGCTTCCTTTGCCGCTTTGGCCTCATCCTTCTTATCCTTATCAAAGATTTTTACATTTTCAAGATTGCCCAAGCCAAGGCTCTCAAGCCCCGATAAAAGACCTGCCATTTCTTTCCTCCAATGATAATAAACAGAAAACCCCCAAATGATACTGACGTCTATTTCGCGGGAAGGGTAAATGAACTCTTAAGTCCTACGATACGGTTAAAAACAAGGTGTTCTTCGGTTGAATCCTTACAATCCACCGTAAAAAATCCGTTTCTTACGAACTGGAATCTGTCAAAAGCCTTAGCCCCCTTAAATGCGGGTTCAAGCTTACAATCCCTGCAAACCTTAAGAGAATTGGGATTCAGGTTGATATTGCCTTCCTCATCGTAAACGCCCTTCTCTTCGTCAACAAGGTTCTCATACAGTCTGACATCGGCAGAGATCGCACTTGATGCGGGAACCCAGTGAATAGTTCCCTTTACCTTACGGCCGTCGGGGGAATTACCGCCCTTGGTCTCGGGATCATAAGTGCAATGAACTACAGTGACATTGCCGTTTTCATCTTTTTCACAAGAAACAGCCGTTACGTAATAAGCATTCATGAGTCTGACTTCATTTCCGGGGAAAAGTCTGAAGTACTTCTTGGGAGGCTCTTCCATAAAGTCATCTCTCTCGATGTAGAGTTCTCTTTCAAAGGGAACGGTTCTGGTTCCGAGACTTTCGTTCTCGGGATTGTTGGAAGCGGTAACCTCCTCAACCTCTCCCTCGGGATAATTGTCGATCACCAGCTTGATGGGATCGAGAATAGCCATATATCTGGGAGCATCAGCCTTAAGGTCTTCCCTGATACAATACTCAAGAGCTGCATAATCTGCAGAAGCCTGTGACTTTGATATTCCGCAGAGCTCTACAAACTTTCTGATGGATGAGGGAGTAAATCCTCTTCTTCTGAGAGCGGCGATGGAAACAAGTCTGGGATCATCCCATCCGTCCACGGTTCCGTTCTCAACAAGCTTCTTGATATACCTCTTGCCGGTTACGACATTGGTAAGATACATCTTGGCAAACTCGATCTGTCTGGGAGGATTGGGATAATCCAGTTCCTTAACAACCCAGTCATAAAGAGGTCTGTGATCCTCAAACTCGAGTGTGCAGAGCGAATGAGTGATACCCTCTTCGGCATCCTCAATGGGATGTGCGAAATCATACATGGGGTAGATACACCATTTATCTCCGGTTCTGTGATGTGTCATATGTGCAACACGATAGATGACCGGATCTCTCATATTGATATTGGGAGAGGCCATATCGATCTTTGCTCTTAAGGTCTTCTCACCGTCGGCATATTTGCCTTCCTTCATCTCTTCAAAGAGCTTAAGATTCTCTTCGACGGATCTGTCTCTTCCGGGATCGTCCTTACCGGGAGTTTCGAAAGTTCCTCTGTACTCCCTGACTTCGTCAGCGGTAAGGTCGGAAACATAAGCCTTGCCCTTCTTTATGAGCTTAACCGCTCCTTCATACATCTTATCGAAATAATCCGATGCAAAAAAGAGCCTGTCTTCCCAATCGGCACCGAGCCATGCTACGTCTGCCTTGATGGACTCGACAAATTCGGTTTTCTCTTTGGTAGGATTGGTATCGTCAAATCTGAGATTAAACTTTCCGCCATACTCTTTGGCCATGCCGGAATTGAGGATTATGCTCTTGGCATGTCCGATGTGAAGATATCCGTTGGGTTCGGGAGGAAATCTGGTCATGACATGATCAAATCTTCCGCTCTCGAGATCGTTATCGATCTCATTTTCGATAAAATGTCTTGAACGCTTTTCAGTTTCTTCGGTATTGTTAATATCCGCCATTGGAATAACTCCTGTTATTATTAGTGATGGAACAGTCTGATTCCGGTGAAGCACATAACCATATCATACTTGTCACATGCTTCGATAACGACATCGTCTCTCTTGGATCCGCCGGGCTGGGCAATGTACTTTACTCCGCTCTTGCGTGCTCTCTCGACATTGTCAGCGAAGGGGAAGAATGCATCGGAACCACAAATAACATCTGTATTTTTAGCGAGCCATGCCTTCTTTTCCTCTCTGGTGAATACAGGGGGCTTCTCTGCGAAGATGGTCTGCCATGTTCCCTCGGCGAGTACGTCTTCGTACTCATCACCGATATAAAGATCGATGGCATTGTCACGGTCTGCTCTCTTGATGGTATCAAGGAACTTAAGTCCGAGAACCTGAGGGCTCTGACGAAGGAACCAGTTATCTGCCTTGCTTCCAGCAAGTCTGGTGCAATGGATTCTGGACTGCTGTCCGGCACCGATACCGATTGCCTGTCCGTCCTTTACATAACACACGGAATTTGACTGGGTATATTTAAGAACGATGAGGGAAACCTTCATATCCGCAAGGACATCATCGGGAATGTTCTTATTCCTGGTAACAACATTTCCGGGAAGAACCTCATCGACATTGAGTTCGTTTCTGCCCTGCTCGAAAGTAATTCCATACACCTGTTTTCTTTCGAGCTCGGCGGGCTTATAGTTCTCGTCGATCTGAATGATGTTGTAGTTGCCGCTCTTCTTGCCCTTAAGGATCTCAAGAGCTTCGGGCTCATATCCGGGAGCGATGACTCCGTCGGATACCTCGGGCTTGATGAGCATTGCGGTGCTTACATCACATACATCCGAAAGAGCGATGAAGTCACCGAAGGAGCTCATTCTGTCCGCACCTCTTGCTCTTGCATATGCACAGGCAAGGGGGCTGAGTTCAGCCTTCTCATCCACCCAGTAGATCTTCTTAAGAGTATCGGAAAGGGGACGGCCTATAGCCGCACCTGCGGGTGAAACATGCTTAAAAGAAGTAGCTGCAGGAAGTCCTGTAGCCTCTTTAAGTTCCTTAACAAGCTGCCATCCGTTAAAGGCATCGAGGAAATTGATATATCCGGGCTTGCCGTTTAAAACGGTAACAGGAAGATCACTTCCGTCCTCCATGAATATTCTGGAAGGCTTCTGATTGGGGTTGCATCCGTACTTAAGCTGAATCTCGCTCATCTTCACATCTTCGTCCCGACGGGACGTCCTTTCTGTAAAAACTGATTATTTGTTGGCATTAATGATTCTGGACTCGGTAGCTCCGGTCTCGATATCAATGAATCTTACAAAGAGTGATACTCTGTTTTCACGATTGAGTGAATCCCAGATAAGAAGTGAAAAATCATCAATATCACCTGCTATTTTAACCAATTCGGGCTCTCCTTCGAAACTGGGAAGGGGATTTCCGTCATGCTTGTAGGTGTGGATGAAATGACCTTCTCCGGCAACGGGCTTTCCGTATGAATAAGTGCAGTGGATAGGTCTCTCTTCGGTTCCGTCCTCACTCTTGATGATGGACATCTGGTAATCATAATTTCCCGCATGAACGTTAAGCACTGCGGAAATCCTGGGAGTGAAGTTGGGAGCATCGGGCTCGAAAGTACGGCTTCTTAAGGACTGCTCGAAAGTAAATCCCTTATCAAGTCCGTTCCTTACGGTATCGGTCTGATCTCCGTTGGTAACAATCGTAGTATGTCCGTCCACTCTGACGGGATGATAAATGATCAGGCTGGGATCGCTGAGCTTGCTCATGTCGAAAGGTCTGGTCTCGATCCCGTTATCCTCGGGAACTTCCACAAAGATACGGTTTCTGCTGTTAACGCTCCTGCCCATTATGAAATATGCGCATACGGCGTATTTTCCGTCGGCGCTAAGTCCGGCTACGATTCCTCTGCCGGGATATGAGTTTTCTCTCAGACTAGATTCCAGTGACATATTACCCTCCTATAGATCAATTGCCTTTTGTTTCCAAAACGTACTTTTTTTCAAATTCCTGTCTGACAAGCGGCTTATCGAAATAATATCCCTGGATGTATTTGATCTTCATTCCGTCAAGCTTATCAAGCTGGTCTTTGTTCTCAATACCTTCGACACATATCTTGACCCCGATGGTTTCTGCAAGTTCCGCAACCATCCTTACAAAGGACTGGGCATATGCATCCGTATCCAGATCTCTTACAAAACTCTGATCGACCTTGATAATGTCGAAAGGTATCTCTCTGATGTGATTAAGCGATGAATAACCGGTTCCGAAATCATCCAGCGCTATTGTGCAGCCAAGAGCCTTGATCCTCGTAAGGATCTCGATCATCCTGGGCATGTCATTGATTGCAAGAGACTCGGTAACCTCAAGGCACAGATGTCTGGGATCGATGCCGGTTCTCTTGATGGTCTCTTCAACCGATTCAACTATATCATTCTGAAGCAGCTGGACTACGGACAGGTTGACGTTAACCTTGTAATCCAGACCGTATTTTTCGTTCCATTCCCTGCAGTTCTCACATGCCTTTTCAAGCACATGTCCGCCGATGGGATTGATGAGGCCCAGATACTCTGCAAGAGGTATGAAATCGGCGGGGGATATAAATCCCATCTTGTTGCTGTTCCATCTTACAAGTGCCTCCGCACCCGCACAGACGGGCTCACCGTTTTCCACATCTATAATGGGCTGGTAATAGACCTCAAATTCTTTATATCCGGTGGATGACGCATCTCTCATGTTCTTCTCCATGTCGAGACGTCTTCCGGAATAGGTCTCCTGATCGTCCGTGTATTCGGTTATACGGTTCTTACCCGATTTCTTGGACGAGTACATCGCAATATCCGCTTTTTTAAGCAGATCCAGGACGCTGTCGCCGTAAGTGGGAAAAGAAACCGTTCCGATACTGGCCGTGCAGTAGTATTCGATTTCCTTGATTATCCAGGGAGATGAGAATATGGATACGATGCACTCCTTGATCTCTTCGAAATGATCGTATGCGGCAGGGGGGATCAGGACGACAAATTCGTCTCCGCCCATACGGTAGCAGAAGTTCTCAACCCCGCTTATCTTCTGAAGAGAGCCGGAGATCTCCTTGAGAAGTACATCTCCGTACTGATGTCCGAGTCCGTCATTGATATGCTTGAAATCATCAAGGTCAATGAAGATGACGGCACCGGTTTTACCGCTGAGCCTTGCCTCGTCGATAAGTCTGGCGAGATCCTTCTCACAGCACATACGGTTGTAAAGACCGGTAAGGAAGTCGGTAAACGCCTGCTGCTCAATCTTGCGCTGATACAATCTCCTGTCGGTCACATCATAGAGTGAATGGAGCATTGCAACGGATCCGTCGACCCATTCAACCCTCTTGTACATAAGATCGAACCATCTTCTGGATTCGGGATAATATATCTCGAATGAGCCGTTTACGGGATTGGAGAAATCGCCTTTGGAAATGATATTCTTAAGGTCGCCCTCCTGCCAGTCGGCTCCGAATGTATCTATATGCATTCTGTTTGCAAAAAGAACTTTGCCGGTGGATTCCTGAGTCAGATAAACACAGCATCCGACGTTATCAAGAATCTCCGTAACGGACCCCGAATATCTGGATATGGTTCCGTACATAAGTCTGGACTGTATAATGCTCTGCATGATCCTTACGGCATCACCTGCAAATCTTATCTCGTCCATATCCCAGTTATGTCTGTGAGATCTGTGAACAAAAATCGATACAAATGTTCCTTCACCGTTCTCACGAACCAAAAGAGGGAAATACATGAAAGACTTAATGTCGTATTTTCTGGTGTTATAAAGTCCGGGCTGCTTATCAAGAGCCTCGGATGAAATGATCAAAGGACCGTCGCCCTGAGGGATATCACTGACCGAGAATTCAAAAACCGAATCGAAACACGTTGTGCCTATAGGTGCATCGTATCTGGCTACAGTGTCGATTCCTTTCTCGATGATCCTGAATACACCCGCAAAATCCACTCCCAGAAAAGCTGCGGTAAGGCTTGCCCATTTGCGGAAAACTGCCTCAATACCCTCATCTGAATCAAGAAGCTCGAGGATGTTTTTGGTGGTCTCAAGAATCCTGACAGACTTATCGTCCCCGTCGCCGCTATAGAACTGATCGGAATCAGCTTCGTCCTCAGGTGTCGTTCTTAGATAACTTTCGGTAGTTGCCTTCATGAAATCAAGGAACTGGGCGAATTTATCGCTTCTGAACGAACCGGGTGCGGTAACGAGAGCGGTCATGAACATCTTTCCGGCAGGTTTGATACTTACCACACCCACCCGGACCATTCCGTCTTCGCTGTCTTCTATGTTCTGGATGCAGATGTCTTCGGGCGAATCATCGCGCACATTATCGAGCATCTGATCGAGATATTCACTTCCTATAAGCTGGGAGATTGCATTTCCCGATACTTGGTCATTACTGATTCGTGACAAAGGAGTACGGCTTAAGTCAAGAATAATACCGCTCACTCCGACAAAGGAGCATATCAGATCCTGGATCATCTGAAGTTTTTCCCTGTCTATAACCCTGACTCCGACCATAGCTACCTCAAAAAACGTTTTTTTAACCATAAAATCACATGGTTATGAACGTATCAAATATACCATATTTCAAGGACAAATAAAAGGAAATGCCATGGTGCAAAACATAGAAAAAGCGGCGGATTTTCATCCGCCGCTTATATAATCACACTAAAAACTTTATTATGCTAAATTGCATCAGCCGTCCACAGAGTAGTTGGGAGCTTCCTTGGTGATATGGATATCGTGAGGATGGCTCTCCTTGAGTGATGCAGCCGAGATCTTAACGAATCTTCCGTTTTCGGTAAGGGTGGGAAGATTGGGTGCTCCGCAGTATCCCATTCCTGCTCTTAAGCCGCCGAGGAGCTGGAATACGGTATCCTCAACAAGTCCCTTGTATGCGACTCTTCCTTCAACGCCTTCTGGAACAAGCTTCTTGGCATTTTCCTGGAAATATCTGTCCTTGGAACCGTTCTCCATAGCTGCGATGGATCCCATTCCACGGTAAACCTTATATTTTCTTCCCTGATAAAGCTCGAATTCTCCGGGGCTCTCCTCGCATCCTGCAAAGATTGAACCCATCATACATACGCTTCCGCCTGCGGCAAGAGCCTTGGTAACGTCTCCGGAGTACTTGATACCGCCGTCTGCGATGATGGGAATACCATATTCCTTGGCAACAGCATAGCAGTTCATGATAGCGGTGATCTGAGGAACACCGATACCTGCTACGACTCTGGTGGTACAGATGGATCCGGGTCCGATACCTACTTTGATGGCATCAGCGCCTGCTTCGATAAGAGCCTTGGTAGCTTCGCCTGTAGCGACGTTACCGGCAACGACCTGAAGATCGGGATATTTTTCCTTGATCATCTTAACGCAGTTGATAACGTTAAGAGAATGTCCGTGAGCGGAATCAAGAACAATGACGTCTACCTTGGCATCAACAAGTGCAGCGACTCTGTCGAGTACGTTAGCGGTGATTCCTACACCTGCTCCGCACAGAAGTCTTCCCTGCTCATCCTTGGCAGCGTTGGGATATTTGATGGTCTTCTCGATATCCTTAATGGTTATCAGACCCTTAAGATTGTAATCATCGTCTACGATGGGGAGCTTTTCTTTTCTTGCTTTTCCGAGGATCTCTTTTGCTTCCTCGAGAGTAACTCCCTCTTTGGCAGTGACAAGATTCTCGCTTGTCATGCACTCTTTGATCTTCTTGGAATAATCAGTTTCAAACTTAAGATCACGGTTGGTAATAATACCGACGAGCTTGCGTCCTTCGGTAATGGGAACACCTGAAATACGGAACTTGCCCATAAGATCGTCAGCATCTGCAAGAGTATGCTCGGGGCTGAGGAAGAATGGATCGCTTATAACTCCGTTCTCCGATCTCTTTACCTTATCAACCTCATCAGCCTGTGCCTCAATGGACATATTCTTATGGATGATACCGATACCTCCCTGTCTTGCCATTGCGATGGCCATGCGGTGCTCGGTAACGGTGTCCATTCCTGCGCTCATTAACGGAATATTGAGTCTGATCTTCTTGGTGAGGTTAGTATGAAGGTCTACCTGATTGGGAATGACCTCAGAGTATGAAGGGACCAGAAGCACGTCGTCAAATGTGATACCGTCTTCAACTATCTTTGCCATGATCTTCCTTTCTGCAGTGAAACTGCTAATGATAATTAGTGATGTAAAAAAGAAAAATTTTTAAGATATTATCATCACCCAAAATAAATGTCAAGGAAGTTTTTATCCCTTTTCAGGTAAAAAACTTCCTTGGCCAAATTAATTAATATTCACTGAAGGTTCTGGGACATTTGTTCTTGAAAAGCTTGATCAGTTCTTCATCCAGTGAGAAGAAAATCTTGCGGTTTCCTTCGTAGTACATTACGAACTTCTTGAGCCCGCTGTTCTCATCAGGACAGCTGTAATCGGTAACTTTTCCCTGAACGTTTCCGTAATTATCGAGCTTCGAACTCTTTTCCGGAGCAAAAACCTGTGCTTTATCGATGCTCAGAGTCTCAACATGTTTTCTGCGTTCTTTGTTGAAGACCTTATCAATGGAGAGTTCTTTTTCCAGGTAGAGGTATTCATACTCAACCTCCGTATAAAGGGAGGCAAAATATGCACCGGCGCCAAATGCCACGCCCAGAATTATCAGTATGGTGTTGCCCAGAAGGAGGGCAGCCGCCACGGTAAGGATTGCAAGGGCAATAAAGACAATCTTTAACAGCTTGGCCGTCTTATTGGGCTTGCCCTTTACCAGAAATTCATAATATCCCTTATCCATAAAATACCTGTCCTCCGAAGTAACTGTCTGGATTAATTATAACTGTTGCTGCCGGTAGAAAGTGTCACACCGGATTCGTTGATGAAACTTACATAGTCAACGCGGGTAGCGATCTTAACGGTTTCCTTGCCGTTGAAATAGCAGAGCTTTCCATCAGCCAGATAAATAACTTTCTTATCGGAGATGTAGTTCACATCGCGCCACAGGCTGTTTACGTCTCCGAGCTTTACGATCTCTTCTCCTGATGCATTGTAGAGGATAGCCTTTCCGTCATCATCATAGCAGATCATGCTTCCGTTGCTGTAAACACAGCCTGAGTTGTAAAGGCTGATGTTCTTAACAATCTTAACATTTTCCTTGCCGTCATAGATGAAGAGGTCACCGCTTTCACCATAGTCGGAGACATTCTTGATGAAGTATACTTTCCCGCCGGTAAATGCGGAAACAACCTCTGCCTCGTCATCAAACTTGGAATCCTGTTCAAGAGAAGTTCCGTTTATATTGTAAAGAATGATCTCTGAATTCTGATCTTCGTCGGTAACTTGAACAGCAATGCGTGAATCGGTATCGGATCCGCCGATGCTTCCGATCGTTCCGCTCACACCGAGAGAAATATCGGCATCTTTTCCGATAGCATAGAAGATCTCACCGTAATCGTTTGCTGCGGAGTATCCGAAAAGTCTGTCATATGCATCATATGCATAATCTACTTCATCTATATCAAGCTTCTCGATGGCATCGGGATCAACTGCGTGATAGAAAGCCATGGGAGTATCCATTCCGATATATGTGAATTTAACATCCTTGCACTCGCTTACGATCTCTTCGCTCTGTCCGTCATGATAGTAGTAAAGAGCAAGATATCCGGGATCTACTTCATAATCCTGAAGTGCTTCTCTTAAATAGATTCTGTTTTGGATCTCATACCACTCATCGGAATCCTCGTAGTACTGATTATAAGCTTCATCCATAACATCGGAATCATAACGATAGTAAACGCCTGCTTCTATATCATAGTAATAATCTTCATAGGTATCACTGTTATAGATATAGTAATAATCCCTGTCATTGTAGGTGTATGACCAGCAGTTATCTTCCATGAATGCAACGGGATCACCGCCGAATTTCTTAATGATCCTTCCGAGCTTGTAATCATCGAATACCTCTTCAGCATCCGCACTTACGAATCCTGCATCCTTCTGAGGATAAACGGGCTCAACCGCAGAAGCATCGGAAGATGCATAAGGGTCATTGATATAATCATAAAGTGTAACGGTTGATTCAACCTCTTCGGTATAGAAGAAGCCGTTCTCGGTGATGGTTCCAGATCCGTAGAAAGAATCGGTTATCTCCTCAACATTTCCTTCAAAATCACTTACAAAGAGTAAATTCTGATAAGTGTAGTCATCTTCATGATAATATGACTTGGTATAGATGATCTGATTATCATCTATTCTGTAGATATACTCTACCTCGTCATCAAGCTCGGTAACATCGTCACCTGCAATGGTCATGTAATAAAGAGTAGCTCCCTCATCTTCAGCATCTGCAAGATAGACGATATTCTTACCATCATTGGTCTCATAGAAATTCTCTACATTCTTGGCAAGTTCTTCAGGCTCTTTTCCGTCATAAACGACGAGCTTATCCTTGGAAGCGATATAAAGAAGCTCTCCGTTTGAAAGCAGGGTAAAGGAATGAATTCTTACGTTGTCATCGATAACAACAACCTTGGATTCATTCTTGGTCTTATCCTTGCCGAGCTTGGATATCTGAACCGAGCAAAGATCTCCGACGCTGTCATCATCCACATCATCAAAGAAATACAGTGTCTTCCTGTCATCGGACCAGGTGATGAAATTATAAGGAAGATAAGCGAACTCATCGATATCAAGATCGCAGACTTCGATGATCTTGGGATCTTTTGCAGAGGCGTCGGTAATAACACAAAGAGTGTTCTTGGAAACATATGCAACAGCAGTCGAAGAACCGCCCTTGCTTCCGAGGTTTCCAAGTAATTTGATACCGAGTACTACAAGACCTACGACAGCCAGAGCTGCAACGATTCCTATAATAATGGGGAGGGGTGACTTCTTCTTGCCACCTGCTGCCTGGGGTTGGGGCTGAGGCTGTGCCTGTACTTCGGGCTGGGGCTGTGCCTGTACTTCGGGCTGAGCAGCACTCTCTTCCTTCTTCTCTTCAACGGGCTTTTCTTCGGTCTTGGCTTCTTCCTTGGTTTCTTCAACCTTGGTCTCTTCCTGCTTGACCTCGGGTGCAGGCTCGTCCTGTTTGGTTCCGCAAGCCTGGCAGAATACAGCGCCATCCATGAGCTCGTTTCCGCAATTCTTACACTTCATAGTTTCTCTCCTTTTCTTTCGGAACTATAAAACATATGTATTTTCCACTTTTAGGGGTAAAAAGTCAATAAAACGCACTCTATAAAACAGTTTCACGGCCGTTTCACAGCAAATACAGGTAAAAAGCAGGCGGCAAAAACGAAGTAATATACCTGATCACGGGAAAATAGCCGGCAATATCGAAAAATACGGGGCATATCGCAAAGCATACGAACAAAAGCACCGATACGGCGGGCAGATAGTTCTCCGTCTTCTTGAAGAAACTGACAAATATCCCGCTCCATGCGCAGCAAAAAAGCATAAACAGCAAAAAGACTACCGCCTCGTAAGCTGCGGGCACATCGTCAGGGCACAGGATCCTGATCATCACAAAACTGCACAATGCGGGAATAAATACGGCTGCAAACTCATACAAAAGAAGACTTACCGCTTTCTGAATCCTTCCCTGGGCACGGAAGAAACGTCCTGCTTTTCCGAAATATGAACTTGCAGAATACAGACAGAGCACAAATAAAAGCACTGCCGCCGTTCCCCTGATGGGGTCCGAGCTGTCCCTGAGAAAATCCACTTCGGTATCGGGCGCTGTGGAAATCACCTCATACTCAAGGCCGAAGACCTCATCGCTCTCAACCAGATAATCGTACTTATCCCTGATATAATCCCTTACCGCCTCCGGGTCTTCGAATAATGAAGGCTCCGCACTTTCAATGATATCCGCATTCATAACGCGGTATAAAGCAGCAAAAACGCTTTCCCTTATAGCAGGTCCCTTGGCCGAGAAAGTCGAAGTGACCATGACGATCATTTCCCTCGTATCTCCCTGCGCTATCCTCTCCTCCATATCCTCCGGGAAAATAAAACCGCAGGCAGCGTGTCCTTTTCTGACAAGAGTCCTCAGGCTCTCTTCATCTTCGGCCTCTTTGTATATATATGTGCCGCCGTACTCGGATGGTGCATTTAACAGTTCAAAAACCTTCTCTCCATATTCTCCCGCTTCATTAAGGATAAGAACCTCCGACGGCTCGGAAAGAGGGATCATGGATTCAGAGATCAGGAAAAGGGAAAATGCGATCAAAACTATCCATATATAAGTGAAGGGATTCATCAGTCTTGCCTTCAGAAAAAGAATGAACCGTCTTACGTATACAGACATGTCACTCCCTCCCCTCCGGCGAAAAACAAAGCGCCCATAATAAGCTCCCTTACCGGTTCAGCGAAGAAAATGTCATTTCTCCATAATGCGGCAGGAAGATAAGCCCCGAAGCTTTCAATGGAATCGGGAAGAAAGACGGAAGGAACAATGCACCCTCCGACTATAAGCATGATCATAAAGACAATAAGAAGTATCAGACCGGAATCCTCACGGCTTCCGAGAAGCGAATACACGAAATGTGTGAAACCGCACATACTTAGAAGTACGGGAAGAGCATTTCCGAATGTCTTCAAAACATCCAGAGCATCCTTAAGAGATTTTCCGGCAAGTACGATCGCTTCGTTTTCCGAAGAGATCATCAGCCGGGAAGCAATAAAAACTACCAAAGCATACAGCAGATAGATCGCTGTCAGCTGAAGCATCATGACAAACAATCTTACAAATCCTTTTTTGACCGGACCTATTCCGTTTCTTTTAAGAAGATACTCTACGGATCTGGTTCTTTTCGAATACAGATAACCGAATCCGGTGCATGTAACCATCAGTATCAGAAGACACGCGGATACAACCGCATATGATATCAGATCATCTACATCCAGGGAGCTTTCCAGCTCATCGTCAAAAAACCTGACCCGGTTCAGAAGAATATCAAAAGAGACATTTGTAAGATAGTTCTCCATGTCGGTCTTGCTGACATACATGCCGTAAACATAGTACGCATCCGTCACGGCATATATCCCGCCTTCAACCGTATCGACCAGTGATACCGAAGCCTCCAGGAGATCTCCGAAACTCCTGAGTCCGTCCGTCATATTTTCCGGAACCAGAATAAGCGCAGGAGGATTAATACCGGTATTAACACCCTCGTAGAAGTTCTCGGGCAGAACTATGG
>JAGPFR010000045.1 GCA_018056425.1 Lachnospiraceae bacterium | reverse complement strand
AAGTAATAGGCTTCTCCGATGCCGGTTCTTCATCAGCGGCAAAGGGAGAAAGCGTATCCGATACCATCAAGGTCATCTCTCAATACGCAGACATCTGTGCCATGAGACATCCCAAGGAAGGTGCGGCATTCGTTGCTGCCTCCAAATCCGAGATACCTGTAATCAACGCAGGTGACGGCGGTCATCAGCATCCCACCCAGACGCTTGCAGATCTCATGACCATAAGAAGCATGCACGGCAAGTTAAACGGATTTACCATAGGACTCTGCGGAGATCTTAAATTCGGACGCACCGTTCACTCACTTACAAATGCACTTGTAAGATACGATAATATCAGCTTCGTATTCATCTCCCCTACCGAACTCAAGGTTCCCGATTATATCACGGACATGCTTAAGGAAAAGAACATCCCTTACAAAGAAGTGATCAAACTTGAAGATGTTATCGCAGACCTCGATATGCTCTACATGACCAGAGTACAGAAGGAAAGATTCTTCAACGAGGAAGACTACGTAAGACTCAAAGATTTCTACATCCTGACCAAGGATAAGATGAACATGGCAAGCAAGGACATGCTCGTACTTCATCCCCTTCCCAGGGTTAACGAGATCTCCGTTGAAGTCGATGACGACCCCAGAGCATGCTACTTCAAACAGGTCAAATACGGAATGTATGTGAGAATGGCTCTCATCATGACGCTCTTAGGATTGGAGGTTTGATAAATGCTTAATGTAGGAAAGATTGAAGAAGGCTTCGTGCTTGACCATATCCAGGCCGGAAAATCCATGAGTATCTACGAGCACCTCGGACTCGATAAAATGGACTGCACGGTTGCCATTATAAAAAACGCCCATTCCAAGATCATGGGCAAGAAGGATATCCTGAAAGTTGAATGTGATATCGATACTCTCGACCTTGATGTTCTTGCTTTCATAGATCACAACATCACAATAAACGTTATCAAAGCCGGGGAAATAATCGAAAAGAGAAGCCTCAAGCTTCCCAAGGAAGTTAAAAATGTCATCAAGTGCAGAAATCCCAGATGCATCACTTCCATAGAGCAGGAGCTTCCCCACATCTTCTTCCTTGCGGATGAAGAAAAGGAAATCTACAGATGCAAGTATTGCGAAGAGAAGTTCTCACAGAAGGATAAATTCTGAGAAAACCAAGAAAGATGACACGGAGACGTTCTCCTGTCATCTTTTCTTTTACAGCTATATGGATTTTAGATATAAAAGCAAAGGTGGCAGGAGAAACGCCCCGTGTCATTTGCATTTACTTACTTGGTTGAAGATTTAAGTTCTTCGAGTGCTTCCTTATACTCGTCGGAAGTCATTGAAGGATTGGATCTGATGATACTTCTGATGTAAAACTTCTTGATCTTGCTCTTAAGATGTTCAAAGGATGCATGCTCCTTTAACGCATTTGTATATCTCTCTGTCATGCCCACGATCTCATCCACGATCTTCTTACCCGAATCGGGAATCATCTTATCTCCGAGAGCCTTGGCATTATCCTTGAGATAATCAAGTCTTCTTCCGACTCCGGCCTCAAAATGATCGAAGTGTTCGCTTACGGAATCCGTAAAATCTTCATATCTCTCACTGATTTCTTCAGCAAAATCTTTATAAGTCTGCTTGGTCTCATCGGAAACCACTGCTACGAGAACATCAAGTCTCTTCTGCATGAGCTTAAGCTCGTGGCGGGCTTTCTCCATCTTAACAAGTATGATACGAAGATCCATAGCTACTTTGAATGAGATTGCGAAGTCAACGATTGCTATTCCCATTACGATATTATCGATAAGATACATCTGGAATGCGGTAAGCGAATGAACCAGTGTATCCACAGGCCCTCTGAATATCTCGTTTACAATAAATGTCGCAACAAACCATCCGAGTGAAGCACCCAGGCAGATATGGCCGTTTAAATTAAACTTCTCCTTAGAATAATCCCAGTATCTTACTTTAAAAAGATGCTGCATGAGCTCACCGGTCACATACTCGAGAACCGTCGCGCACACCATTCCGGAGATGCATTCAGCCAGGATATTTTTACCGTTAAAAGGTCCGGCGGCTATCATCATGATACATACACCGAATCCATAAATGGGCAAAAACGGTCCCTTCATGAATCCTCTGTTCAGCAGCTTACCTTCTTTGAGCGAACAGTAAACCGTCTCCCAGATATAACCTACCACTGAGTAAAAACAGAATATAAATACCCACTCTCTTAAAAGATACTGACTCATAATGTTTCCTCGCAAAAACTGCCTGACCGTTAAGTCAGGCAGAAATTATCAGGCCGTAAAAGAAACCACCGCATCTTTGGGTTCGCGTGACTTCTCGATCTTCTCGGCGTATAGCACAGGACCCTCTCCGCCGTATTCGGGGAAGAATTCCCGCTTTACCGTTGCGGTAATAACCACCCAGTCCTTATCCCTGACCGGTTCCTGACCTTCACCGTACTTGCAGGCATATCCGAGGAATGCCATATCCTGTGCACAGCATGTCATCGCCATTCTTCCGGGGATGAAATAGCCCTTCGGGAAATCGGGAGGAGTCATGCAAAGTGCCTGAAATACAATCCTCTTTCCCACATATCTCTCGAGATGATCCATCGCATCGAGATAAAAGATGCCGTATGCATTGGTGTCGAGAGTAAGCTCGTCCGATTTAAGATCGTAGGGAAGATCCTCTTCAAATATCTCGTTGATCTCTCCGTTTGCATCTTCGAATACGATATCCGCGGAAGGATTGACCGCTTTGATATTTCTTCTGTAAGAAGGAAGATCGTTTCTTACGTTATCGCATCTGTTGAAGATGATCATCTCGGAATTTCTGATTTGCTCCGCAAGAAGCGATTTCATGTTCATATAATATACGGGAAATGTTGATGCATCGATAACAGTGATCTGCTGAGCAAGCTTCCAGTTATCCGGCATCTTGAAATCCTTGAAATTCCACATGCCGTTCCATTCAATGATGATACGGTCGGGCTTATATGTCTTCTCGATGGCAGCAAGCTGTGTAGGATTAAGCTGCTCTTCTTCCTCGATGAGGATCAAATCGGTTCCGGATTTCTTCATGAGTTCTGCCGGATATTCCTCTTCTCCCTCTTCACAGAGGATCAGAAGCGTATTTCCTTTGATTCGGAAATAATCCTGGGCAAGCGTGAACTTGATGAACTCTGTTTTACCTGCTTCGAGAAATCCGTTGATTATATATACCTGTTTAGGCTTACCTGCAAACATTTCTGCTCCTTATGCAAAAAGCTCTTTAAGCTTGTCTTCTTTGAGTTCCGATCCGATGACACAGATCTTACCGGTAACCTGAGGCTTTCCGGTTCTGACATTGGTCTCTTCGGGAACATAATCGTAATAGATCCAGGTTCCGTCTTCTGCGGGAACCATTCCCTTAGCCCTGAGAATAACTCCGTACTCGCCGGAATCAAGAGCTTTAAGGATGGATTCTATGCGCTCAGCGCTGAACTTAACGGGTGATTCCATACCCCAGCTGGTAAATATCTCATCAGCATCATGTCCGTGATGGTGATGGTGATGATGATGCTCGTGATCATCGTCGTCATCGTCATCGTGGTGATGATGGCAGCAGCACTCGTGATCATCATCGTCATCGTCGTCATGGTGATGATGGTGGCAACACTCCTCGTCATGATCGTCGTGATCATGATGATGGTGATGGTGATGCTCGGGAGCTTCCTTAGCCTTCTCCATCATCTCTGCAAGAAGTACATCTATTGAATCATTTCCCTCGATAGCATCAAGAACTGCCTTGGCATCAAGCTGATCGAGAGTGGTAGTGATAACGGTTGCCTTGGGATTGTGCTCTTTAACGATCGCAACCGCTTCAGCGATCTTCTCTGCGGAAGCGGTATCGGTGCGGCTTAAGATAACGGTTCCGGCATATTCGATCTGGTTTACGAAGAACTCGCCGAAGTTCTTGGAATACATTTTTGCCTTGGATGCATCAACAACAGCAACCGCAGAATTGATCTTAACATCAAGTTCTCCCGCAACTCTCTCGATTGCCTTAAGAACATCGGAAAGCTTTCCTACTCCGGAAGGCTCGATAAGGATCCTCTCGGGAGAATAAGTTTCGATCACTTCTTTAAGAGATGTTCCGAAATCGCCTACGAGACTGCAGCAGATACATCCCTGATTCATCTCTTTGATCTCGATACCGGACTCTTCGAGGAAACCTCCGTCGATACCGATCTCTCCAAATTCATTCTCTATAAGGACGGTCTTTGCAGCATCTACCGCATCTTTGAGAAGCTTTTTGATAAGTGTGGTCTTGCCGGCGCCTAAGAATCCGCTGACAACATCAATTCTGGTCATTTCATTACCTCCGATCGAATGATAAAAATAATCCGCATTAAGCGGATAAGGATTAGTAAAAAATAAGCGAAACTATAAGCCGGGTTCTGTAATAGACGATCATCTATCTAGTACGTACGTTGCCGCACGCATCAAGCGACCTACCTGAAAGACGGGCGGGCAGCCCTTAGCCTTTACGTTTGGTCTTGCTCCGGATGGGGTTTACACAGCTTCGCATGTTACCATGCGAACGGTGGTCTCTTACACCGCCTTTTCACCCTTACCTGCATATGCAGGCGGTTATTTTCTGTTGCACTGTCCCGGGAGTCACCTCCGCCGGACGTTATCCGGCATCCTGCCCTGTGGAGCCCGGACTTTCCTCACGAGCATTGCTCCCGCGATCGTCCGTTTCGCTCACCATGTATTATACAACACATGTCAAATAACACTATTAAATAGGTATTAAAAGAAAATATAAAAACAAAAAACGGGATTACTTCATCGCTGCGCGATTCTCGTAATCCCGTATCATGCTCCTTATTTTTACACATTAAAGCAGCTGCCGCCTACAAACTCTCTGCAGATGGAGTTGTTGGGAAGGAATTCACTGGGAACCGACAGGAAGTAATCGAGGAACTTAAGAAGTCTCTTTGCTTCATAATATGCCGGGTCATCCTTGCCGATGCTGAAGAGCAGGGGCTCTGCGAACTGCTTGAGAAGTGCAAGCTCGTAGATCTGTGCCGAGTTGAACATCATATCGGCTTCTTCCTGGAAGGGGAAGATGTTCTCGGTCTCTCCTCTTCTTACGGAAGCCCACATATTGAGAGTTCTTCTTGCATCCGATCCTCTGGTTCTGGCATCTCTTACCATACGTCTGAGAAGTCTTGCATCAGTGGTAGGGATCCTGTTGTGCTCATCGATATTGATGGAAGTAAGCGCGGAGATATAAACCTTGAACTTACTCTCCTCGGGAAGCGCATAACTCATCTTGGGATTGAGTCCGTGGATCCCCTCGATGACCAGAATATCATCATCTTCAAGCTGCATATAATTGCCGTGATATTCTCTCTGGCCAATCTTGAAATTGAAGGTGGGAAGCTCGACTCTTTCTCCTGCAAGGAGCTTGAGCATGTCATCGTTGAATCCCTTGGTGTCGATTGCTTCGATACACTCGAAATTGTAATCTCCGTTCTCGTCCCTGGGAGTATCTTCTCTGTTTACGAAATAATCATCAAGTCCGATCGCATGAGGCTTAAGCCCGAAAGTACGGAGCTGTACGGAAAGTCTGTGTGAGAAGCTCGTCTTTCCGGAGGATGAAGGTCCCGCGATCATGACGAACTTGACATCTTTTCTCGAAGCAATCGTGGATGCGATCTCGGCGATACGTCTCTCCTGCTCTGCCTCCTGAACGAGGATAAGATCATCCATATTACCGGAGCAGATCCTCTCGTTAAGATCACCGACATTCTCGATGCCTACATACTTACACCATTCATGCGACTGCTGGAAAGTTTCATAAAGCATTCTGCTGTCTTCAAACTTAGGCACAACCGTAGGCTCCTGCTTGGAGGGAGTAAGGAGCATAAAACCGCTGTCGTAAGCGATCAAGTCGAAGTACTTGACGTATGAAGCATTGGGAAGCATATATCCGTAATAATAATCACGGTATCCGTCCATCTCATAGATATTAACGCTTGAGCTTCTTCTGTATTTGAAGAGCTTAACCTTATCGGTCATTCCTCTCTTCGCGAAAATATCCATAGCATCATCAAGGGGATAGGATCTCTTCATATAAGGGGTACCGGCTTCAACAATCTCGTTCATGCGCTTCTTGATCTTGTCGGCGTTCTCCTGAGTTGCCTCGATGGTACCATTGGTATTCATGAACAGGCCTCTTCCTACGGTAAAGTCTGTTCTGCACTTATTGACAACATCCTGGCCGAAGATGTCGAAGATAGCCTTCATCATAAGCATCGTGGCACTTCTGATATAAGTCAGATGACCCACATTATCGGAAAGAGTAAAGAACTTCACCTCTCCGCTTCTGGAAACTTTCTTGAACAGTTCTCTGATCTTACCGTCAAGGCTGACGGCAGCAATGGGCGAGGAATAATTCTTCTGATATTCCTTTGCAATATCCTCCCAAGTCACGCCATCGGGATATTCCTTCTTCTCGCCTTCGATAATAAGCGTATACATAAGATATCCTCTCAATCTTTTAAAATTTGCATCGTATACTGCGATTAAGTTCCATTAGTGACTTTAATTCAAGTGTCCGCTCGTCATGCATTCCGTTTTCCGAGTGAAGCTTCTCATAAATCTTCTCATACGATTCCATCTGGAAATCCAGGAAATCCGCAAGCCCTCTGTTTTCACTGATAAGATCTGCTCCGTAACGGTCTTCCGCCGTAATCGACGGATCCTCACCGGATGAATCCTTACCGGTATATCTGATCTTCATAGGAAAATAATACTTTCCTGCATCCGGGACGATGGCGTTTCTCTCAATCTCGTAACCGCTTAATCTGAGAAAGTTACGAAACTCCGGAATGTTTGACTGGGGCTGTACGATGAATGCGCCCATTTTACAAACACATTCTTTTCCCTTGATAAGCATGTCCTTTATCAGGACACCGCCCATTCCGGCTATTACTGCCGTGCTTACTTCTCCGGGCACATAAGCATCAAAGCCGTCTGAGATCATAAGCTTTATCTTATCTTCAAGGCCTGCATTTCGTATATTTTCGCGGGCGCTTGCAAGCGGCCCCTCGCGAAGATCAGAAGCAACTACCGAAGGTGAGATATTTCTGGCGATCAGTTCAATCGATGTAAAACCGTGGTCGCATCCGATATCGGCACATACCTCACCTCTCGGAACCATTTCTATAATGCTTTCAAGTCTGTCCGAAAGCCTCATGTATCCTCCAGATAATCCTTGAGCTGCTTTGAACGGCTGGGATGACGAAGCTTACGAAGTGCCTTGGCTTCGATCTGTCTGATTCTCTCACGGGTTACGTTGAATTCTTTTCCGACCTCTTCGAGAGTACGCTGTCTTCCGTCATCAAGACCGAAACGAAGTCTGAGCACTTTCTTCTCCCTGTCGGTAAGTGAATCGAGAACCTTGTCGAGCTGCTCTCTGAGAAGCATCTGAGTTGCTGCCTCTGCGGGTGCGGGAACATTGTCATCTTCAATGAAATCTCCGAGATGTGAATCTTCCTCTTCACCGATGGGAGTCTCGAGTGATACGGGCTCCTGTGAGATCTTGAGTATCTCACGTACCTTCTCTTCGGGAATGTTCATCTCCTGAGCGATCTCTTCGGGGCTGGGCTCTCTTCCGAGAGTCTGAAGAAGCTGACGGCTTACACGGATGAGCTTGTTGATGGTCTCAACCATGTGTACGGGAATTCTGATGGTACGTGCCTGATCGGCAATAGCTCTGGTGATCGCCTGTCTGATCCACCATGTTGCGTAGGTGGAGAACTTGTATCCTTTGCGATAATCAAATTTCTCAACCGCTTTGATAAGTCCGAGATTTCCTTCCTGGATCAGATCAAGGAAAAGCATGCCTCTTCCTACATATCTCTTTGCGATTGAAACAACGAGTCTGAGGTTTGCCTCAGCGAGCGCATTTTTTGCTTCCTCGTCGCCCTTTTCCATACGCTTTGCAAGCTCAATCTCTTCCTCAGCTGTAAGAAGGGGGACCTTACCGATCTCTTTAAGGTACATACGTACGGGATCTTCAATGCTTACGCCTTCAACAAGTGAATCAATGTCGATCTTCTCAACGCCTTCGTCCTCGGTCTCCGCAAGATCGTCTGCGCTGGGCTCTCCGAGTTCAAAATCATCTATGTCGGCACCGATAGGCTCCATGGGAAGAACATCAACTCCGTTCTTTCCGAGCATATCGATTACCTTATCTACCATTTCATCATCGTCGGTAACCTTCATTACGGCATCAACGATCATTGTGTAATCAAGTTCAACGGGTTTAGAACCCTTCTTTGCTTTCTTAATGAGGCTGTTTACTACCTCAGTGATCTTTTCATCCAGTGCACCTTCTGCGTCCTGAGTCTCGGGTGCGGTAATTACTTCTGTCTTCATATCCTTGGTCTTACTTGCCTTGTCTTTCTTCGGTGCTTTTTCGGGAGCAGGCTTAACTGCGCCCTTCCTGGTCTTATCCGCAGCCTTGCTCTCAACCTTTGCGGGTTTTGCAGGCTTAACAGCGGGCTTAGTTTCCTTTGCGGGGGCTTTAGCCGAAGTTTTAACTGCTTTTGCGGGTTCCTTTGCAGGTGCCTTTTTAGGAGCGGGCTTTGCTGCCTTTGCAGGAGCCTTTACTGCCTTTGCGGGTGCCTTCTTGGGAGCGGGCTTTGCTGCCTTTGCAGGAGCCTTTACTGCCTTTGCGGGTGCCTTCTTGGGAGCGGGCTTTGCAGGCTTAACAGCGGGCTTTGCTGACTTTGCAGGAGCCTTTACTGCCTTTGCAGGTGCCTTTTTAGGAGCGGGCTTTGCTGCCTTTGCAGGTGCCTTTACTGCCTTTGCAGGGGCCTTCTTAGCAGCGGGCTTTGCTGACTTTGCAGGAGCCTTTACTGCCTTTGCGGGTGCTTTCTTGGGAGCGGGCTTTGCTGCCTTTGCAGGAGCCTTTACTGCCTTTGCGGGTGCCTTCTTGGGAGCGGGCTTTGCAGTCTTAGCATTTTTTGCAGCGGGTTTTGCTGACTTAGCAGTTGACTTTGCAGCTGACTTTGCAGCAGTCTTAGCAGTGCTCTTTACAGCCTTTGCAGGCTTAGAAGCCGCTTTAACATTCTTCTTGGTGTTCTTATCTTCTTTCTTAGCCATTTCAGGACTCCTCCTCGTCACTCATCCGGAGCTTTCCGGATTTTAATTTATCAATTTCAAGTCTCGTGGTGAAAACTTTCATCTCTTTTTCGGGATCGTCGCCCGATGCAAGAAGTTCGCACTTCCGCTCCATGACGCTTATTATCAGATCCTTCAGCATGGACAATCTCTTCTCTGCCGTATCGATGTCCGGTGCGGAATTCTGAAGTATTCCCGTTGCATCATTTATGATATCTTCGCCTTCAAGCCTTGCCATGAGTTTTTCATTACTGAATTCTCCGGCTTCCAGCATTTCAAATGAAAGCTCGGCTATCGTTCTTCCGGATCCCGGTGAAAAGTCATCGGGCTTCAAGTACCTCTTTACAACCTTGTAGATATCCGGCTCATCCGTTATCCAGGTCAAAAGAGAACTCTCGGCAGGTGTCCATTCGTTTTCTTTTTTCCTGCCGGAAGGTTTCTTCGGCGGTGAATAAGCGGTTCCGAAATTCCTGTCATCCTTTCTCGCATACTCACGCGGACGCGTCTCTTCCAGAAGCTTGGAAATCTCGGACTCCGTATATCCGTAACGCTTTACAAGTTCGGGAGCGTAGGTGTTCATTCTGACTTCATCGCCTGCAAACATCCACAGGTTCTCGACTATCTCACGCTCACATTTATACTTCTCTTCCGGATCGGAAAGATCGTACTTATCGCGAACTCTGTCCTCGATATACAGGAATCCGTTCTCGGCGCTTTCAAGGCGCTTTGAAAATTCGCTGCTTCCATACCGGTTCAGGAATTCATCCGGATCCTTGCAGGGTTTTAAGCTGATCCTCCTGGGCGTGATACCCACCGCAGTGAGCATCCTTACCGCCTTTAGAGCCGCCTTTTCTCCGGCTTCATCCATGTCATAGGCCAGGTAGACTTCCTTGCGGTCTCTTTTGATCATGGCTGCCTGCTCTTCGGTAAATGCCGTTCCGAGCGAAGCTACCGCCGTATCAAATCCCGCCTGATGCATGGATATTACATCCATATATCCTTCGCAGAGAATGTAGTACTCTTTTCTCGCGCGCTTTGCAAAATTGTATCCGTAGAGATTTCTTCTCTTATCGAAGATCTGTGTCTCGGATGTGTTCAGATACTTCGGTTCTCCGGTTCCGAGAACTCTTCCGCCGAATCCGATAACCTTCTTGTCACCGCTTATTATCGGAAACATCACTCTTCCGAAAAAAGAACATCCCATGCCGTACTTTTCGGAATTGGTCGCTATTCCCGATGCTACCAGCATCTCGTCGGAATAGCCTTTCTTCCTGAGGGCTTCAACAACTTCCCTGCCGTTATTTCCGGCAAAGCCGAGGCCGAAATGCCTTATCGTATCATCGGAAAGCCCTCTGTCTTTAAGATACCGAAGCCCCTTCTCGCCATGAGG
Organism: Lachnospiraceae bacterium; assembly: GCA_018056425.1. Taxonomy (GTDB): domain Bacteria; phylum Bacillota; class Clostridia; order Lachnospirales; family Lachnospiraceae; genus AC2028. The sequence continues at coordinate 8,226 of JAGPFR010000045.1, read as the reverse complement.
CGTGTAGAGGTTATTCATGAAAAACAAAGCGGCATCCGAATTGATCTGTCTTAAAGTATCGGACTTGGAACGCCTGACTTTTTCTTCCTCGGTCTCTTCCGTACCCTTAACCTCCATCCCGGCTCTCTCTGCCAGGATCTTAACCGCTTCCGTAAAAGAAGCATTCTCATACTTCATTACGAAAGTGATCGCGTTTCCGCCTTCGCCGCATCCGAAACAGTGAAACATCTGCTTGGGCGGGTAAACGGAAAACGAAGGAGTCTTCTCGTTATGGAACGGACAAAGTCCCCAGTAATTATTCCCTTTTTTCTTAAGAGGTATGTAGCTGCCGACAACATCAAGGATGTCATTCCGGGCTTTTACTTCCTCTATGAATTCTTCGGAAAATCTCATCTCTTAAATCTTCTCCCATGATTTGGGAACAAAGAGGTCATTATATGTAAGGATTGCGAATCTGTCGGTCATTGCGCCCACAAAATCGCAAACAGCTATTTCGAGTTTTTCTCCCTCTGCAACCATCCTTCTGTTTTCCTCGGGAAGCATATCGGGATGATGGAGGTAATAATCGTAAAGAGTTATGACAAGTGTCTCTGCTTTTCCTTCCTCCGACTTGATATCGGGGTTGGTGTAAACCCTGTCAAACATGAACTGTCTTATCTCCTTCATGGCAGCCATTACGCTGTCACTCATGCAGATATCATTTTTTTCGGTGCTGTTCATGATGATATCGTGCATAAAGGTATCGAGTCTGTCGCCGGGAGTCGATCCAAGAACATCTCTTATCGAAGAGGGAACATCCATTTCAGTGAGTACCCCGCCTCTTACCGCATCGTCCATATCATGATGGATATATGCGATCTTATCGGAAAGCCTGACTACCTTACCCTCAAGAGTATGGGGCATAAGGGAAGTCTGATGATTAAGGATTCCGTCTCTTACCTCCCAGGTAAGATTAAGGCCCTTGCCGTCTTTTTCGAGCTTTTCAACGGTTCTTACGCTCTGTTCGTTGTGTTTGAAACCGTAGGGACAAACGGATGCAAGAGCTCTCTCCCCCGCATGTCCGAAAGGTGTATGTCCGAGATCGTGTCCGAGTGCGATCGCCTCGGTAAGATCCTCATTAAGTCTGAGTGCCTTGGAGATGGTACGTGCTATCTGCGAAACCTCCAGCGTATGGGTAAGTCTCGTCCTGTAATGATCACCCTCAGGGATCAGATAGACCTGGGTCTTATCCTTCAGTCTTCTGAAAGCTTTGCAGTGGACAATCCTGTCACGGTCCCTCTGATAGACGGGTCTGATATCACACTGAGGCTCTTCAAAATCACGTCCTTTTGAATTTTTAGAAAGTGATGCGTAGGGGCTTAAGATCTGCTCCTCGCGCGCTTCGAGCATTTCCCTGACTTTCATGATAATCTCCTATTAAAAAAACCGGCCAGTATATATATACCGAGCCGGTTCCTGAATCCCTTTATTTTTTTGAAAAAATTTTTAAATTATTCGGGCCTTTTTGAAGGATCGATGCCGTGCATCTTCATCGCTGTCTTCAGGAAGATGGGCATCAGGATGATGATAAGCACAAATCCGACCACAAAACAGATGAAAAATGAGCTTAGAAACATCCTGCCCAGGTCAAGGCTCTCAGCGGGTGCTCCGTGAGCAATCGCGGATTTATATGCGAAAAACACCATGCAGAACGTCATTAAAGGGGTATAGATCAGATCCGATACAAAGCTTTCAAGGCACCTTCCGGCAAAAGAAAACGGAGGCAGCTTAAATGCTCCGACCAATTTATCGTTAACCTTCTTCATGGGAACGATTATTCCGATGATCATCGAGATCACACCGCTTATCACGAAGCTTATCAGCCAGGAAGGAATGGTAAAGTGACCCGAAGTGATCGTGCCCGTAAGTGACAAAAAGAAACTCATTGCAATACCCATGAATGCGCTCATGGTAATTCCGACTTTTTTCATTGCTTTGCTATCCATGCAAACCTCCTATGTCTCCTATAAATTGATATTATCATACTTGGTTTGCTTCTGAATACGACGAAATTACGCATTTTTATGCGTAAAATGCTGTTTGTTCCTTGGACAGCTCCGGGTCTGTTCTTTGGATTCTACTATAATACGATTTCACATCGTAATAGCCCATCATGATAAAACCTACTGCCTTATCATCCTCATACACCGCAAAAGGATATGCGGTTTCGGAATACACATATGCCTGAGCAAGGGAATCGCCATTCGTAGAAACAAAACTTTTCTGGCTTTCTCCAACTTTCAGCGTAAGCACATCATCTATGTTTTCTTTTGTAATCTCTTTAATATTGATCATATCAGTCCTTATAATACTTCGCCTGTGCTTCGAACATCTGCGCATAGATCCCGCCTTCGATCTTCTCAAGCTCCGCATGGGTTCCGTATTCGGCTATATGGCCTTCTGAGAACACAGCAATCTTGTCACAGAACTGACAGCTGGAAAGTCTGTGTGAAATATAGAATGCAGACTTTCCTCCGACAAGAGAATTGAACTGCTTATATATCTCATATTCCGCGATAGGATCAAGTGCGGCGGTAGGCTCATCCAGGATAACAACGGGAGCATCCTTAAAAAGAGCTCTGGCAATCGCTATCTTCTGCTGTTCTCCGCCGGAAGGCTCCACACCCTCTTCATCAAAGAACTTGAAGATATTGGTATCGGTTCCTTTATCTAGTCCGGTGACAAAATCATGCAATCCCACTCTGTCGGTAAGAGCTTTAATGTCCGCGGTATCATCCAGGAACGCAATGTTTTCCTTTAACGAGAAGGCAAACAATTTAAAATCCTGGAAAACAGGTGCGAACTGCTCCATATACTGATCATAATCATATTCCCTGATATCTGTACCGTCCACGAGTATTTCGCCTTCCGTAGGATCGTACAGTCTGCAGAGAAGTTTGATAAAGGTCGTTTTTCCCGCACCGTTAAGACCGACTATGGAAAGATGTTCTCCGGGTATGATCTTAATATTCACGTCATCGAGTACTTTACGATCTGTGTTCGGATACGCAAATGATACATGCCTGAATTCTATCTCGTGCTGTTTCTTTTCGATGGAACGTGTTCCTTTGGTAAGTGCCTCGGGATAATTCATGAAAACAACATATTCATATGCATAATTGCAGCGCTTTATAAGCTCGGTCACATTCTGTATCATTCCGGCGATGGCGTCGTCCAATCCTGCTTCCGCAGTTATCAGCTGGGTAAAAGTTCCTACTCCGATAACCTTTCTGATAGCCAAAAGTGCTACATAAAAGTAAGCAAAGAAACTTCTTACGAGGGACAGGTAGTCATTAGCGAGAATAAAAGGAAATGTAGAATCTCCCTGCCATCTCCAGTGCGAGGCGCTTTTTCGGGTATTCTCCTTCCACGAACCCACCATCATCTTCTTTGCATCATACAGTCGTATATCTTTTCCATACCTCGGATCGGCAATGGTCCATCCGAAATAGCCGAACAATCTGTTAACCTTGGAAAGTTTGGCAAAAGCCTCTATTCCAATCTTGTTGATCTTAAAAAGAATCAGAGAATTGATGACGGAATAAACCGCTATCACTGCAAGCAGTATCGGAGCATGTATTACCAGCACGACAATAAACCCGACAGCTTTTATCGCATTTGCAATAAAAAGGAAAAACTGATCTGAGATACCGTTTACTCCACCGGAATACCAGTCCATTCCGGTTCTGGCTTTTTCTATCTGCTCAAGAGCTTCCTTATCCTCGGTAAGCTGGAAATCAAGCTCCATGACATGCCTTCCGATCAGGATATCAAAGTATCTTTCGAGGCGGGTACTGTACCTGTTGATGTAGTTTGTTGTCACATCGTTTAAAACCTGGCATAAGAGTTCCAGACCAATCAGCCAGGCCGCAAGAGTGATCAGCCTGTTTATATCCCGATTTCCGACTATCTCATCCACAATAAGAGGAGTGATAAAAAGTCCGATAAAGGGCATGGCTACGGTAACAACCAATCTTATTGTTTTAAGTACAAAAAAGATTGGATACTTCTTAGCGGCCGTTTTAAACAGTACTTTTATAACAGTTAAGATCTTATGCATTTGCGATCACCCCGCTTTCTCCGCCATCAGGGTTTTCGCGGTAATACTGCGCCTGAGTGTTGAACATACCGGCATATTTTCCGTTTGCTGCCATCAGCTCATCATGACTTCCGTATTCGACAAGATGACCATCTTCAAACAAAGCGATACAGTCACAGAATCTGGTGGATGCAAGTCTGTGAGAAATATAAACCGCGGACTTTTCACCTATCATTTCATCAAAGCTCTCATATAATGCCTGTTCAGCGATCGCATCCAATGCAGATGTGGGCTCATCAAGGACTATGATCTTGGCATCCTTATAGAGTGCCTTCGCCAGTGCAAGCTTTTGTTTCTCACCTCCGGACAGATCCACTCCGTCATCTTCCACGAACTTGGTAAGAGGTGTCTCGATTCCTTTTGCCAGAGAAACTATACGATCTTCAAGTCCTGCCTCACATGCACACCTGCGCGCTTTCTCGATGTCCAGATCACCTGCTCTTTGCATTGATATATTTTCAGACATTAAAAAGGCAAATATCTCCACGCTCTGGAAAACCGGTGCAAAAAGCTTATAGTATTCCGAACGTTTGAATTTCCTGATATCCGTACCGTTTAAAGTGATATAACCTTCCGTCGGATCGTAAAGCCTCAGAAGTAGCTTTATCATCGTAGTTTTACCGGCTCCATTAAGCCCCACCACCGCAAGTCTCTCACCGGGCCTGATCTTAAGATTTAAATGCGAAAGCGCTTCTTTATCCGATTTCAGATATTTATAGCTTACATCCACAAACTCAAACTCATAGAAATCCGTTTCGGGAACGGGAACGGTGTCCTCCTCTTCTTCAGTTTCATAATCTATAAAAGAACGGAAATCATCCGTTTGAAGACTTGCTCTTTTATAATCTCCAAACCTTTGCAGGAAATTTGTGAGGGATCCCGAAAATGCAAATGAAAAAGACATAAACATCGTAAAGTCGCCTGCGGACATATCCTTGCCCACAACAGCCATAAAGAGCATGGCGAACACAAATATCTTTATTACGGTTCCGGCTACGCATGAAACATAGTTGTAGCGCAGCCAAAGACTGTGATGAAGATCATTCTTATCAATGAAAAATTTATTTACGTTTTCGAATTTCCCGATCAGATAATCGCTGAGCTTAAAAAGTCTTATATCCTTGGCAAAATCGAAGTCCTGGGTGATCCTTTCCATGTAATGACGACTTCTCCATGAGCCGGAAAGTTTATCCCAGACCTTCTCTTTATCGATCCTGATCAGGCGCCTGTAATAGATATACTGGATCACGGTAAGTATTATCAATGCTATGATGAGTCTCGGATCCAGAACAGTAACGGCTACAAATGTAACGATAACGGTAAGAGCGTTCTCGCCAAGCTGTACCATAAGTCTCATCATGCCTTCGGTACCATTATCATTGTCATTGACAGCCTGGCTGGCACGTTCAGCCACATCAAGTACATCGGGCCTTTCCAGTAACTCATACTTAAGATCAAGTACTTTCGAGATACGTTCCGTTATCAGATTCATACGTACGAAAATAAACCTGTACCACGCCTTGGAATTGTAGATTGAAATAAATAATCTCAGAAAAGCCGCAATAACAAAGGTGACCAGAACGAGCTTTATCAGATTGCCCTCACCGGATACGCCATTATCTGCCTGTATGATATCAATTACGTATTTTCCGAAAACTCCCCAGAAATAAGGGAAGACCGATCTGGCCATAAGGCCAAACACCATCAGAAATAAAACAGAAGGCTGATACTCAGCCATTTTACGAATGATATAGCATGTATTGCTCCACATGCCATATTCCTTGTGCAAAGGATTATCTTTGCTCTCCTTATAATCGGACATTTCTTTTGTACTCCCTAATACAATCCCTCGCAAAGTTCATCATATCATGAAGAGGAATCGTTTGGAAGAAAACACGCGAAATATTATAGGAATACCGTAAAAAAATCGGGGTGTGATCATAACACCCCAATCGTTTCGAAAGCTATATTAATGATTTCAATCTTTGTTTGTCTTCGTACATCTCTTTGTCGGCCCGCTCAAAAATATCGGATACGAAGCGGTCGGTCTCAGGATTATATTCAGACATTCCGGCCGCGAGCACAACTCCCGCACCCGACTTATTATTCTCAAGTACCTGACTGCGCAACTTATCCATAAGTTCATGCCTTGATGCATAATCGTTTCCGCGCAGGAATACCGCAAACTCGTCACCGCCCACTCTGAATACCGGACTGTGAACGAAAATGTCACACAATACTCTTGCCGATGCCTTAATATACTCATCTCCCGCGGCATGTCCGAGAGTATCATTTATCTGCTTCAGATTATTGGCATCACATACAACAAGTGCAAAATCGAGGTAATCTAAACCATTATCGATATTACCCTGTACGGATTCCTCCAATTCAAGGTATGCGGTCTTGTTCTTGATGCCCGTCAGCTCATCACGTCTGGCAAGTTCTTTTTCGGTCTTAAGTGCTTTAAGCTGCTGTTTCTCCCTCTGAACCTCCGCATCTATATCCTCGACACCGATGATAATATGGCTGCCGTCGCTGGCTTTTTTGGAGATCATCCTGGTAAACCTTGCTTTTCCGTCTACCATGATGCGATAATCAATGCTGGTTTCTTTTCGGAGCTCAAGCGAAGAGAGCATATTGTCCTTATTGACATATTCGCACACACGGTCGCGATCCTGAGTATGAACGATTTGAGGAATATTTGCTAAGGATTCACCAAAGAAATCCTCTCCGGAATTACTGATCTGCAACTTGCCATATATATTTTGGGCCTCATATCCGATATAGGAGGAATCGGTTACATCAATGTAATAGATAACATCGTAGTTGGAAGCAAGGCTTTCCGCAATCTGACTGAAGGTAACGGTTTTTTTCTGGTTTTCTTTCTGGGCCATTTCCGCATTAAGCTCATCCTGTATATCTTTTTCATAAAAGATCAGGTACTGGCTGCCACGTTCGGGCATAACGGTAAACAGGAAGAACCTCGGCTCACCTTCCACCATAACTCTGTATTTAAAGGAAAAAGAGCGCTTGCCTTCTATACTCTTCAGCATGGTTTCTTTATTGTAAAAGTTCTTCGCGTATTCACGATCATCAGGATAAACAACTTCGTCAATACTGTCATAGGCCTCTTTATAGAAATTCTTCCCCCGTTCGGTCGCCTCAATAGTCCTGTATTTCTGGCTCTGAGAAAATGAAAGATATTCTCCCGTTTCTATTTCTATGTAGAAAATGGCTTCATAATCTTCCGCCATTACGGAAGCAATATGATCATGAATTTCTTTTTCCCTCTTTAAGGTTGATTGAACAAAGGAATGAACAAGACATATACCTATCATAAGACCAATGGCATATGAAGGAAGAAATGCATAAAGGATTTGGAAAACAAGGAACACTCCCAGGACTATGCTTGTAAAAGCCACCGCCTGGCATCTGACTCTTTCGCGCCCGACATTTTTATGAACTACGTATAACATGTAAATCGAGAGCACGGCATAGAATGCGATCTGTAAGAGAAAGGAGATATTCCTTCCTGATTCCCCGATATATTCGTGGGCTTCATTATATGAAAACATGAAATGCCCGAAGCGATTGGCCAACAGGCATATCACGCCTATGATGACCATTGTCCATACTCCGTAGAGAAGTACGTTGGTTTTACGGCCACGTTTATCAAGATATGCAACTATATACCTGGTCCATGTAAGCATGGTCAGGAGCATGAATATAAAATAAAAAACTGTAAATGAGTAAATGAAAGGAAATAGCGCAGGGATATCATGATGTTCATACATGATTCCCCAGACCGCATCCACAAAAAGATAGATGGATGCAGCAAGAATGAAGTAGTTATATAGCACAGGAACACGGTTTTTTTCACCATCTTCATTGATGCGAAAACCATACTTTCTAAGCGATTCCCAGTTGATTATCAGATTAATGACCAGCAGTGATGCAGGAGCCATTGAATACAGCATCTGCCCAAAACCCCCTATATGTATTCTTTAAAAGAAATACAAGCCATTTTATAGCACTCATTATACTACTGATAACCCGGAATGATTTATTTTTTTCACACATAATTAAGC
>JAGPFR010000044.1 GCA_018056425.1 Lachnospiraceae bacterium | reverse complement strand
ACTCTAACAGTGATCGGTATAAATTTCAAGGGCTCATGTTATTGAAATCATGAATAAAAATACATTTGAAATTTTATAAACGCCGTGATAAAATGCTGGATTGTGTGCGTTAATTTTGTAGACAAGGGGTTGTCATGCAGACGGTATTTGAATTTGTATCTACACATTTACATATTTTTGAACTTATAGTCTTCTGGTATCCGGTGGGTATGAGCCTTCTTTGGATGGTGGGAAGTGTTATCTATTATTACAGGATCGAGAGAAAGCCTCCGCTTCCGCTTCCTTCATATCCAATGGTTTCAATTCTCGTACCTACATATAATGAATCGGATCAGATAGTCGAAACTGTTGAGATGCTCAATAAAATGGATTATCCCAATTACGAGATAATCCTTATTAATGACGGAAGTTCCGATAATACCGCTGAGGTGGAAGACGCTCTTTCTCATAAATATGAAAGAGTTCGTTTTGTTGATTCCAAAGAAAACTGCGGAAAAGCAAATGCTCTGGAACTTGGACTGATGGTCTCTAACGGAGAGTTTCTTGTATGCGTTGACGGGGATTCATATCTGGATAAAGACTGTCTTCGTTATATGATCGCACATTTCCTTAATCCCAAAAACGGAGAGAGAGTAGGTGCGGTTACCGGTAATCCCCGCGTAAGAAACAGAAGCTCGCTTCTTGCCAAAATTCAGCTCTGTGAGTATGCCAGCATAATCTCCATGATCAAAAGAACACAGCGCATATGGGGTAAGGTAATGACTGTATCCGGTGTTGTGGTCGCTTTCAGAAAGAAAGCTTTAATTGAGGTTGGCCTGTGGGACAGAGATCTGATCACGGAAGATATAGGTGTAACCTGGAAGCTTGAGAAGAATTTCTGGGATATCAGATATGAACCCAATGCACTTTGCTGGATGCTTGTTCCCGAAACGCTTAAGGGACTTTATCGTCAGAGAAAACGCTGGGCACAGGGCGGTCAGGAAGTAATGTTCAGACACTTCAATATCTTTTCCAGCTGGAGAAGAAGGAGATTGTATCCCGTTTTGCTGGAGCAGTTAATGTCCCTTGCATGGGTTCTGTGCTGGCTGCTTCTTACCGTTACCGAGATTTTCTATCTTTTTTATTCGAAAGAATCATACATACCTTATCTGTGGAAGTCACAGTTTCTGTCCGTTATATGTATGATACAGTTCGTCGTATCCCTTCTGCTTGAGAGGAGATACGATAAGACTATATTTAAATATATAGTATCGGCCGCATGGTATCCCATAATCTACTGGATCATCAACGGTCTGGTTTCGCTTGCTGCATTTCCCACCAGTTTAAAAAGTGTTCTTTTCAAAAAGAAGCTTGCTACCTGGAAGAGCCCCGACCGAGGAATTGATACTGACAGCTCGGACAAAAACTCTGCAGTCATAGATGAAGTGAAAAATCCGGATTCCTGTACTACGGAAGAAAAACGAATGATGGAAGAGGGAATCAGGAAATATCACGGAATCGCTGCTCTTCGTACAAGCAGGGAGATGGAAAGCCCCGATTCCTATTTGAACGGAATGTATTACAAGAGCTTTGACGATAAGGATAACATCATCAAAAACAAGCAGACCTGGTGGAAGAGAATCCTTGAAATATTTGTGACGATTTTTGCCTGGGCTTTCATCCTGGTGTACCTCGTCTATCTGATCTACGGTTCAATGATGGTCAGATCCGGAAAGGAGCCTTTCTCATTCTTCATATATAACGAGGCTATGATAAGGGACAGCTGGAAGCTTCTGTATATCTCATTCATTATTCTCCTGGTTGAGATAGTGTTTATGATCTTCTGGAAAGAATACAACAGACTCCGTTTCGGGAAGCTCAACAGGAGAAAATTCCCTGCGGATACAACTGTCGAAGAGATTGCGGAGATCATGCAGACGGAAGCGGAGAAGGTTCGTATGATGCAGAAAAACAAAATAAATATCTTTGAGGAAAATATTGTTCCGTCAGATCTTCACTAGGCCGATTTGTAAGGAAGCTCATGCAGTGCTATTATTTAATTGATATGTAAATGTGATCTGCGCAGGAGATATCCTATGAAGAAAACTACCGTTAAAATAATACTGACTGCATTGGCCGTAATTTTTATGATCCTGATGCCGAGAACCGATGTCAGGGCTGCAGTTAAGACAATGCCTGACGGAGGTCTTTTCGATCCGTCTTTTTATGCCGCAACATACAAGGATGTTTATCAGGCCTTCGGTATGAACGAGACGCTTTTGTATCAGCATTATCTTCTCTGCGGCATCAGGGAAAAAAGACTTCCCTATGCAGGATATGTATATCCAACTCCTGATGAACTTGCTGCAAGCGGAACGATAATCACCATGCCGGACGGTGCACTTTTTGACCCGGTTTATTATGCGGCCAAGAATCCCGATGTTGTTCAGGCTTTCGGATTGCTTCCCGAGAGCTTGTATGCGCATTACCTGTTTTGCGGCGCAGCCGAGGGAAGACTGCCCTACGACGGATACAAAGCATCTGAACTTAAACTGAGCTTTTCAGCCACCGGTGCTTCGGCTACTGTTGTCACCGAAGCCGATGTCATCGCAGCAGTCAGGCAGGCGGCAATGTACAGGGTTACCGATCTTACGATCCTGAGCGTATGGCAGGGAAGGCTTTCATCAGAGGGCATTCAGGCACTGATAAATGCTCAGGCTCCTTACCTCAAAACCGCTTATGGAGCAAGGATCAAGCTTGGCGATGTCAGGATGTACGGGCTTGCAACAAATCCCACCATAGACATAAGCGTTTCGATTAAGTTTTAATTATATGTAAGCCGGCATGAAGTGATTCCTGCCGGCTTTTTATAATACAATCTTAATTTTGTTAACTATGATGATTATTCCAGAAATTTGAGTTTTTCAACAACCATTATCTGTTATGAAATATGAAAGTATTTGTGGGGTGAATTAGCTTGAAAAGAGAAATTACAGCATTTTTAATATCTCTTGGTGTGATTGCTTTGATTGTTTTCTGCGTCTGGAAGTTTAACCTAATGAAACCATTTTGGCCCAGCCAGGTTTACGAATATGTTGAAGAGTATGAACCTAATGACGAATTTTCGGAATGTGTGATGACCGACGTCGGTGATGATTTTTCATACCGGAATTCTATGGTATTTGAAAGAGGTATGGCCCGGACTGGAGGAACTAAAGGTTTATAAAATGGAAAACGGTCAAAAAGTTTATTTGTAATATTTGATATCCAAAGCTGCATACTATCAAATGTGTAATAAGGCGCCGGCCACATCGCTCGGTGCCTTATTTTTGTGTTGACGCATAGAATATTACGTGTTATAAATCTGTTGTAATCAATTCTTTGTTCTAAACATTCATTTGTTTCTGAAATTCGTATTCCGAAACATACCAACAAACATTTGAGAACAATTTAGAGAGCAACTTTATATTTTTCTTTTTTGAAAGGAATCTGTTTATATATGAGAGAAAAACTCCAGAGCTTTACCCTTACCCAGCTTAAGGAAATCGCCAAGTCCGCAGGACTTAAAGGCATTGCAAGCCTTAAGAAAGAGGAACTGATCGAGCGTCTCGTTGAACTTGATGAGAAGATGCAGGCGCAGAAAGCTGCCGAGGAAAAGAAAGCAGAGAGTAAGAAAGCGTCAGAGGAGAAGAAGGCTGAGCCCAAGAAGGCAGAGTCTGCTCCTGCTGAAGGCGATAAGAAATCCGGTGAAAAGAAGGCATCTTCAGGAAAGCCTTCAGGCAAAAAGAATTCATCCGGAAGGCATGCCAAGGGAAAAGAGGCTCCCGCAGAGGAGAAAGCTCCCAAAGCTCCTGTTTCCGAAGCTAAACCTGCTTCTGAAACTAAAACTGCTCCCGAAGCAAAGCCTGCTCAGGAGCCTGCAAAGAAGGAAAATGTATATAATCCTCAGGAAGGCGATGAGCCCGCAAACGGAATCCTTGAGGTTATGCCCGAAGGATACGGATTCATCAGATGTGACAATTACCTTCCCGGTGAAAATGACGTTTATGTATCACCCGCACAGATCCGTAAATTCGGTCTCAGAACGGGCGATGTACTTGACGGTGTAAAGAAGGCAAAGTCCCCCACCGAGAAGTTCTCACCCCTTATCTTCTTAAATGAAGTAAACGGATATCCTCTTTCCGAGGCAATGAAGAGAGTCGCATTCGAAAACATGACTCCCATCTTCCCCAACAGCAGGATCCGTATGGAAACCGATGATGAGAAGAACATCGCCATGCGTGTAATGGACCTTGTAAGTCCTGTGGGTAAGGGCCAGCGTGGAATGATCGTATCACCTCCCAAGGCAGGTAAAACGACCCTCCTTAAGTCCGTTGCACAGTCCATTCTGTATCACAACCCCGACATGCACATCATCATTCTTCTGATAGATGAGCGTCCCGAGGAAGTAACCGATATGAAGGAAGCTATCAAGGGCAAGCATGTAGAGGTTATTTATTCGACATTCGACGAGATGCCCGAGCATCATGCAAGAGTTTCGGAAATGGTTATCGAGCGTGCAAGAAGACTTGTAGAGCACGGAGAGGATGTTGTTATCCTTCTCGACTCAATCACAAGACTTGCCAGGGCTTATAACCAGGTAATCCCTCCCAGTGGACGTACCCTTTCCGGTGGTCTTGATCCCGCAGCACTTCACATGCCCAAGAGATTCTTCGGTGCTGCACGTAATATGAGAGAGGGCGGATCCCTTACCATTCTTGCCACCGCACTTGTAGAGACCGGATCCAAGATGGATGATGTTGTATACGAGGAATTTAAAGGTACGGGTAACATGGAAATGATCCTTGACCGTAAACTTTCGGAAAAGAGAATCTTCCCTGCAGTCGACCTTGCAAAGTCAGGCACAAGACGCGAAGATCTTCTTCTTACCCGTGAAGAGCTCCGCGCAATGGAAATCGCGCGCCGTGCCCTCAACGGCCTCAAATCCGACGATGCCGCCGACCGCCTTCTTGAAGAGTTCAAGAATACCCGCTCCAACGCAGAGCTTGTCAGAAATATCAACGTAAGAAACCACGTATAAGTTACGGGGGTCGCTATAATGCAATATATTATTTAAACTATTCCGCGTCATGGGCTCATACATATATTATTGCGATTTTTGTGTGAGCTTAGCTGTTCTTAGGAATGCATTATACTAAGCACAATTTCGCCCGGATGGCGAAATTAGCAGGCACTGAGACAGGATGTCGAATGCCTGCGGTGCGGAGCCATCGGAGTATATGCATTCCTTAGAACAGCTTGGCGAACACAGCATGAGCAATAATATATGTATGAGCCTATGATGCGGAAGGATAGAAATTAGAGGTTGCATTATTGCAAAAGTAGTGATATATTAGAAAAGCTGTTTGTGGCTGCATAAGCAGTGTGGATGAGAACAGACAAAATTATACTTTATATATAGAGAGGTGAGATCATGAAGGAAGGAATACATCCCCAGTATTATCAGGCAACCGTTACCTGCAACTGTGGCAACACTTTTGTAACCGGTTCAACCAGACCTGAGATACACGTCGAGGTTTGCTCCAAGTGCCATTCGTTCTATACCGGACAGCAGAAGAGCGCAAGAGCCGACAGTCGTATTGACAAGTTCAATAAGAAGTACGGTCTTAACAAGTAAGAAGCATTTAAGGGGTCAAGGCCTAGCCTTGACCCTTTTTTTATAAGTTTTAAAAGCAGGAGACAGTATGGCAACCAGGAGAAGAAGTAAGGTTTATTCGGGAATCGGCGGACAGGCTGTTATCGAAGGGATAATGATGAGAAACGGCGAGAAATATGCCGTTGCGGTCAGAAGACCCGATGGGAAGATCGAAACTGATGCCCAGACACACAGAAAGTTCATGGACGGAAGCGTTATTTTAAAGATTCCTTTCCTCAGGGGAATGTTTGTCTTTATCGATTCTCTTATTCTCGGAACACGTGCGCTCAATTTCTCTGCGGATGTTTATGACCGTGAAGAGAGCAAAGAAAGCGGACAGTCCGGAAACAGTGCCCTTGACGGGCTTTTAAACAGCCTTGTCATGATAATAGCTGTTGCACTTGCGATCGGCCTTTTTATCGTGCTTCCCACATATCTTGCCTCCGTATTTGAAAAGAGTATCAGAAATGCTTCTCTTGTATCCGTGATCGAAGGAGCCATCAGAATGGTGGTATTTATCCTCTATATGATCGGTATAGGTTTTATCAAGGATATGCGCAGGGTTTACCGCTATCACGGCGCCGAGCATAAGTGCATCAACTGCATCGAAAGAGGAAAGACACTGAATGTAGATAATGTTATGAAGAGTTCCAGATTCCACAGAAGATGCGGAACCAGCTTCATGTATATCTCCGTGTTTATCAGTATCATTATTTTCTTTTTCATCAGGATCGAATACATTCCTTTGAGAATTCTCATAAGGATCCTTCTGATCCCCGTTGTGCTCGGAATCTCCTATGAGATCCTTTCACTTGCGGGAAGAAGCGAGAACTTCTTCGTATATCTCCTTACCGCGCCCGGGATCTGGTTCCAGCATATTACCACTAAAGAGCCGGACAGAAAGATGGTCGAAGTTGCCATTGCTGCAGTCGAAGCTGTTTTTGACTGGAAAAAATACCTTGCCGATAATTTCGGTTATGATATCGATGAAAACGGTGAGATCGCAGGAGTGCTTCCCGGATGGGGCGATGATTACTCCGGCGAATACTACGACGAAGAATATGATGAAGTCTATGATGACGAAGCCGGTGAATATTACGAGGACGAATATTCGGGCGATGATTCATACGATGATTGACGGTTGAGATTTGAAGATCAGCGAGCTGAAAAATAATATACAGACACGTCTGGAGAAAGCGGGTATCCCGGATGCAGCATCCGATACCCGTATAATCTTGCGGGAAATTGCGGATATATCGCTGTCCGATCTTTTTACCGATCCGGATAAGGAACTTGATCCTTCATTCGATATGGACAAAATGGAAGAGGTTATATCGCTTCGCGTTAAGAGAATACCGCTCCAGCATATCATCGGAAAGACCTGCTTCATGGGATTTGACTTTGAAGTATCTCCCGATGCGCTTATCCCCAGGCCTGATACCGAGATCCTTACGGAGGAAGCTTTGAGGGATTATCATGACGGGTCGAAGATCCTGGATCTTTGTACCGGAACGGGCTGTATTATTATAAGTCTTATTGCTCTCATGAATGACTGCTACGGTGTGGGTACGGATATTTCCGAAGCTGCCCTGCGACTTGCAGGCAGGAATGCGGATACCATCCTTGCGGATAAAAGAGAACGCCTTGAGTTTAAGCAGGGTGACCTTTACTCCGCACTTTCAGATGATGAGAAGTTTGATGTTATCCTATCAAACCCTCCGTATATCAGGACTTCCGACATTGACGGTTTGATGCCTGAAGTCAGAGACCACGATCCAAACCTTGCTCTGGACGGCGGGGAGGACGGTCTTGTTTTCTACAGAAGGATTATTGAAGGTGCGCATGAGCACCTTGTTAAAGGCGGGGATCTGCTCCTTGAGATAGGATGCGATCAGGCCGAAGATGTTATGAAGATCATGGAACTAAACGGTTTTATCGAGATCAATTGCATTAAGGATTTTGCGGGCAACGACCGCGTCGTAAGAGGAATACTGCCTCTTCTTTAGCTGTGCGTAAAAAGAAAACGAAAACCATGCACAGTTAAAGGAGATCAGATATGTTTGAAAAATTAGACGAGCTCCTCACGAAGAATGAGGAGATGACCATGCAGCTTCAGGATCCTGCGATCATCGGGGACGGAGCCAGGTTTCAGAAGATAATGAAAGAGCAGGGGGCTATCATGCCTCTTGTAAATGCATATACCGAATACAAGAAGTGTAACGAGGATCTTGCCGATGCACTTGAAATGCTTTCATCGGAAAATGATGACGACATGAGAGAGCTTCTTAAGGAGACCATAGCCGACAGCAAAAAGCGTGTTGCCGAGCTCGAGAATGAGATCAAGATCCTTCTTCTTCCCAAAGATCCCAACGATCAGAAGAATGTAATACTTGAGATCAGAGCAGGTGCCGGCGGTGATGAGGCAGCTCTTTTTGCTGCGGAACTTTACAGAATGTATGTACACTACGCCGAAAGTCTCGGATGGAGAGTACAGCTCGTGAGTGCAGATGAGACAGGTATAGGCGGATTTAAGGAATGTACGGCTACCATAACGGGAGCAGGTGCATATTCCAAACTTAAGTATGAGAGCGGTGTTCACAGAGTTCAGCGTGTCCCCGAAACCGAAAGCGGCGGAAGGATACATACTTCAACTGCATCCGTTGCGGTAATGCCCGAAGCGGATGAAGATATTGATATAGAGATCGATCCCAAGGATATACGGATCGACGTTATGAGAGCTTCCGGAAACGGCGGCCAGTGCGTCAATACCACGGACTCTGCCGTAAGACTAACTCATTTCCCTACGGGAATCGTTGTTTATTCCCAGACGGAAAAGAGCCAGATCCAGAACAAGGCAAAGGCCTTCGCACTTCTCAAGGCAAAGCTCTATGATATCCAGCAGCAGGAAAAACATGACGCCGAGGCTGAGATGAGACGTTCACAGATTGGTACCGGTGACCGTTCCGAGAAGATCAGGACCTATAACTTCCCTCAGGGAAGGGTTACCGACCACAGAATTGAGCTTACTCTTTATAAACTTGAGAAGATCATGAACGGAGATATCGGTGATATAGTTGATGCATGCATAGCGGCCGACCAGGCTGCCAAGCTTGCAAAGATGGAACAGGAAGAGTAACTGTCGTTATAAGAAATATTGGCAATTCTTATCAAGATACAAATCGATAAAATTGTTAATATTGTCAAATGACAGAAACGGAAATCAATGATAAACTAATTTAGCATTATGTAAACGGGCATTCTGGGGGGAATGTCAATCAAGAATAGGAGTTTATCATGTTCAGTATAGGAGATTATGTAGTCTGCGGTAATAAGGGCGTTTGCAGAGTCGAGAATATTGCACCTTTTGAGATTTCCGATACAGACAATAATGAGGATTACTATATCCTTAAGCCTATCTATTCCCCCGGCAGTACCGTATATATATCCATGTCATCTGCCGATGAGAAGCTTCGTCCCGTTCTTACGAAGAAGGAAGCTGATTCTCTTGTCAAGATGATGCCCGGAATTCCCGATATTAGTGTTGATAATGACAAGCAGCTTGAGGGAGAGTACAAGAATTGCATCCGTTCCAACGATGCTACCGAGCTTGTAAAACTCATCAAGACCATTTATCACAGACGTGAAGCAAGATTCGCGGCAGGCCGTAAGGAGACTGCACTTGATGCAAAGTATTTCCGAATGGCAGGCGATTATCTCTACGGAGAGCTTGCTATCAGCCTTAATATCCCCAGAGAAGAGGTTGAGGGATATATCGACGGAACAATATCGTAATCTTTTATCTGAATTATGTTGACACGGGCTTATACCGTGTGATATTATCTCATTTGCGTGTGAACACGCGGACAATAAAGCAGAGCAGCCGCTCTCACCTGCAGGCATAGATCCGAACAGGTTCAGAAGTCCGATCCATAAAGATCGAATTTATTCTGTAAGCGGCTTACTGCAAGCCGCTTATTTTTTTAGGGTTTTCCCGGAGGGTATCAGTATTAACAACTTATTTATCAATGAACAGATAAGAGACAAGGAAGTAAGAGTCATCGGACAGACCGGCGAACAGGTCGGAGTAATGCCCACCAAAGATGCTCTTAAGATGGCACATGATGCGGGACTTGACCTGATCAAGATTGCTCCCGGTGCCAATCCGCCCGTATGTAAGATTGCTGACTACGGCAAGTATCAGTACGAGCAGATCCGTAAGGAGAAGGAAGCTCGTAAGAAGCAGCATCAGATCGAGATCAAGGAGATCCGTATTTCTCCCAATATCGATACCAATGATGTTAATACCAAGATCAATGCAGCCAGAAAGTTCCTCGCAAAGGGAGACAAGGTAAAGGTTACACTTCGTTTCCGCGGACGTGAGATGGCTCATATGAATACCACCAAGCACGTGCTCGATGATTTCGCAGAGGCTCTTTCGGATGTTGCGTCCATCGAGAAGCCTGCCAAAGTTGAAGGCAGAAGCATTATCATGTTTTTAACGGCTAAGAAAGACGACAAGCCGTCAAAAAATAAAGAAGAAGCTACGCAGCAAGATTAGGAGGAAGTAATATGCCCAAGATGAAAACAAGCAGCGCCGCAGCTAAGCGCTTCAAGGCTACCGGCACCGGAAAGCTTAAGAGAAATAAGGCTTATAAGAGTCATATTCTTACCAAGAAGAGCACCAAGAGAAAGAGAAATCTTCGTAAGGCCGCTATGACCGATGCTACCAACGTAAAGAACATGAAGAAGATCCTGCCCTATCTGTAAGGCAGACGCACCCGTTCGGAGTTTTCCGGCGGTTAGATTGGAGGAAATAAGAAATGGCAAGAATTAAAGGTGGATTAAACGCCAAGAAAAAGCACAATCGCGTTCTGAAGCTTGCAAAGGGCTACAGAGGCGCAAGAAGTAATCAGTATAGAGTTGCTAAGCAGTCTGTTATGAGAGCTCTCACCTCATCCTATTCAGGACGTAAGGAGAGAAAGAGAGAGTTCAGAAAGCTCTGGATCACCAGAATCAACGCTGCAGCTCGTATCAACGGACTTTCTTACAGCAAGTTCATGTTCGGCCTCAAGAAGGCAGGCGTTGACATGAACAGAAAGATGCTCGCTGAGCTCGCTGTAAACGATGCAGCAGGTTTCGCAGCTCTTGCAGAGATGGCTAAGAAAGAGATCGCTTAACTTTTAGTCAACTAAATTATGTCTACTAAAAAGACAGCCTATACAGGCTGTCTTTTTTTGTTATCCGGCACAGGTCCGTTTTAGTTCATGCACGGGTCCTGCGCGATGTAAAATGTCTCCTTACTTCGGCGCTAGGCGGAAATTCTTCACGTACCAAGTTTCAGCTCATGACGCGAGGCCGTTCGCTTCGCTCAGGCCGGGCGGCCGAATTTCTCGCAAGCACCTCGACGTCGACGATTTTACATGCTGCGTCACCCGTGGACGAAGAAAATACGGACCTGTGGTGAAATATCAAGAAGATCAGTCCTTATCGGCAAGTATTTTCAGTACATATTCGTAGGTGCGGGCAGTGGAGGAGATGGAGAGGCGCTCGGATGTGGTGTGGATGTCCTTCATATCGGGACCAATTGACACTGCGTCAATATCCGGGGCTTTATCCATGAAAAAGCCGCATTCAAGGCCTGCATGGATGGCTTCAACCTTGGGCTCGTATCCGTACATATCCTTGAATACGCGGATCATTTTGTCTCTGAGAGGGGATACGGTCTTGTATTCCCATCCGGGATAAACGCCGGTGACTTTGTTGCGTCCGCCAAATCTTTCGGTAATCTTCTTAAGCCTTTCAATGAGCTCATCTCTTTCGGAGCCGACGCTGCTTCTTACGGAAAATTCCGCAGTCATTTCTCCGTTTTCGGATTTAAGGATGCCCAGGTTGAGAGAGGTCTGGACGAGATCTTGAATATCCCTGCTCATGGCGATGACACCGAAGGGGAGTTCATTTATGAAGTCGGAAGCTTTTTTAAGGGATATTTTTATAACCTCATCGGCTTTATCAAGGGTTGTTACTCCAAAATTGATTCCGGGATCTGCATTTTCGTATTCTTTTGCAATCTTTTTGAATTCATCCATCATGGCATTGCTGAATGCATCGGAATCGGCCGATGGAACGGCGATGGTTGCTATGCTTTCCAGCATGATGGCGTTATCTGCGGTTCCGCCTTTAAGATTCAGGAGAACAGCCTCTGAATTAATCTTGCAGCCGGCACCAAGGATACGGCCCATGAGTTTTCCGGCATTTGCTCTTCCGAGGCCTATCATTGTTCCGGAGTGACCTCCGAGGAGCCCGCTTACTCTGCATTCGAGGATAACGGATCCGCCGGGAATAGAAGGTATATCGGATGCGATAGTGCATTTAACCCTTGCACCTCCTGCACATCCTACCGTGAAGACTCCCTCGTTCTCCGAATCGATATTCAGAAGCCTGCGGGCCGATACATTTGAAATATCCAGTCCCGAAGCGCCTTCCATTCCGGTCTCTTCGTTAGCGGTTATTACTACATCAAGAGCGGGGTGGGGGATATCGCTTGAATCAAGGATCGCAAGTGCCATGGCTACCGCAATTCCGTCATCTCCTCCCAGAGAGGTGTGCTTTGCACCGATAAGGTCACCATCGGTAAAAATATCGAGGGGAGTGGTCTTCATATCAATTCCCGACCCTTCTTCGCAAACGGCAACCATATCCATATGCCCCTGAATGATAATGCCCGGCACATTCTCGTATCCTGCGGTTGCAGGCTTTTTAATAATTACATTTCCGGCTTCGTCTGCGATGTATTCCAGATTTCTGGATTTTGCAAAATCAACCAGATATTTGTTGATACCGTCAAGATTGTAGGAACCGTGCGGAATCTGAGTGATCTCTTCAAATAATCCGAAGACCTTCTGAGGCTCAAGTGAGTTTAATTTTTTCATTTTAATTCTCCGTATAATTTGTTCTAAAGCACAAACTATAATATACCTTTCCAAAGCATAATAAAATATAACCTTTATTATAAATACTTGCCCATTTTTCAGGCATTCATGGTATAATTTAGTTTGATTTGGTTTGATTTTCTTATGAGGGTGAGAGAATGAAAGTTACAATTTTGGGAGCCAGAGGATCGATACCTACAGAAGGACCTGAAATGCTTGAATTTGGCGGCGGAACATCCTGCGTACTTGTCGAAAACGAGGATCAGGCAATCTTTCTGGATGCCGGTACCGGGATGATCAATTCTCCGGACATCGGAGAAAAGCAGATTTCTATTCTTATGACACATCCTCATCTCGATCATGTTCTGGGATTACCTTTCTTCCCGTATATCTTTGAAAAAGGCCGTAAGATCGGCTTCTACGCCGGTAAAAACGGTATTTTATCCACGTACGAACAACTTGGTACGGTTTTTTCAAATCCTCTCTGGCCGTGCAGAATAGAGGATTATCCTTCGGATATCACATTTCATGATGCGGAATTTCCCCTGCAGATAGGCGGATGGTGAGAACGAAAGTCTCATCATTACTGATGGTCATGTTCATGTTGTTGGCACCAATCCCGTAACCGGAGAGGTAAAAGAGGTTGAAGTTAATGCCGGCCAGAGGCTTATCGTATATCTATATAACGACAGAGAAGTGGACAGTATCATGTTCGAACTTGAAGATATCACCGAGCATGAGCTTTCCAAGTTTGTCATCAATATTCTGAGAAATAAAGCATCTCTTCTTGATAAGGTTATAGCTGCAACGGGCTGGGACAGAGATTACATCCTCGGAATAAGTGATGCGGATCCAGAACCTGATCCCGATGATGATCCGAACACTCCTCAGGTAGCCGATGCTGACCCTGAGCCTGATCCTGAGCCCAAACCTGAGCCCGAACCGGATCCGGTAATCCCTGATGTGGGCGGAAATGACGATCCTAATCCTGCTCAGGATAATAACGGAAACAATAATCCCGGAAATAACAACAATAATAACAATAACAATAACATCGGAGTCACTACTGCGGATACTCTTGTTACCGCTCCTGTAACAAGAACCGAGCTTGAGAAGCAGATCGATGCTGCAAGAGCTCAGATTTCCACAAATAATGCTGATGGAACTTACATACTTGCGGACGGAACACTCTTTGATCCGGTTTATTACGGACAGACATACCCGGATGTAGTAGCCCAGTATGGAAACACATCAGAAGCTCTTCTTGCGCATTATGTTGCTACGGGACAGGATGAGGGAAGGTATGCATCAAGGCCCGAGCAGGATGCCGCAGAACTGGCTGAAGATATCGCAAGACTTGAAGCACAAAGGGTAGCTGACGAAGCCAATGCAGGAAATAACAACAATACAACCAATCAGCAGGCACCTGCTCAACAACAACAGCCTCAACAACAGCCTCAACAACAGCAGCAGAATCAGAATACGAACCGGGTGGTAAACGGTAACGTGACTCTTACAAACGGAGCTTCTGCTACTTATGCAAACGGAACGCTGACCATTACCGGAGCTGATACCAATTCAAATGGCGTTGCTACACTTCCGGCCAATATTACGGATGAGAACGGACAGCAGGTTAATGTTGATCTGAGGAGTGTTACCGTGGACCCGAACAGTAATGTCGGTACTTTGGATATTTCTCAGATCAATGCACCGGTCGGCAATATATATAGTTTCTTCCAGGATCCCAATATGAGCACTGTATCTCTGGTGTCATCGCCTGTGACATATACTCAGTCTGTGACAATAACACCGGCGGGTACTACTTCGGGTACTTATTCCGTTCATACAGATATAACTGCAGGCTCAACTGCAAATCTGGATGCATTTAAGGATGAAATCGTGAAGATGTATAGGAATTATACGCAGATCACATCACTGACTTACGGCAACGCCAATGTATATGTTGCTCTGAATGCTAAAGGAACTCCTGCATATTATTTTACTATTGGTCAGACGACATACAGCGATTATTCCTATGATTCAAATGCTTCTTCACCTACGACAGCGGTATTTACTTCTGTAAACGCTCAGAATCCTACGATCACCGTAAATGCGGATGGTTCGATAACTACCACACCTTAAAACTTGAAAGCCCCGAAAGGGGCTTTCAAATGTAATATTAATTATTCATAATGGAGAGGTTTTTATGAGGGGCAACAATTCAGGTTTCAGCAAAAAGCAGATAATCACCATATCTGCGATAGTTCTGGTGCTGCTTGCGGTACTGATAACCGCTTTGGTTTATCGGAGCAAGATCAGAGCAACTACCATGAGACTCCTTCGCATCGAAGGAACGGTCACTATGGAAGAAAACGGACGGATGAAAGATATCAGGGAGAATGCCAGATTAAAGAGCGGAAATGCCATTGATACTTCCGTTCAGAGTCTTGCATCAATCGGGCTTGATGATTACAAGGTCGTTACATTGGATGAGGTATCCCGCGCCGAGTTTAATCAGAGCGGAAAATATCTTAACCTTAATCTGAGAAAAGGAAGTCTTTTCTTTGAAGTAGATAAAGCACTTGCAGATGATGAGACTTTTGAGATTGAAACATCCACCATGATAGTCGGTATCCGCGGAACCTCCGGATGGGTAAGCGTTGCAGGTGAAAACGAAAGTCTGATCGTAACCGATGGTCATATTCATTTAATCGGAACCAATCCTGTAACGGGAGAGGTTAAAGAAATCGAAGTAAGCGCAGGCCAGAGAGTATCTGTCTATCTGTATAACGACAGAGAAGTAGACAGCATCATGTTTGAACTTGAGGACATCACCGAGCGTGATCTTCCTGATTTTGTTCTGGCCAGACTCAGAGAAAACCCTGAGCTTCTTGACAGAGTGATTAATGCAACCGGCTGGGATAAGCCCTGGATACTCGGAGAAGATGAGACCGAACCCGAGCAGGAAGAAGAACCGGATGAAGGCGGTAACGATTCCACAACATCGACCACTCCTGAACCTGAGCCTGATAATGTCGATGAAACAGGAGATTCCGATGAAGTCGGAGATATCGGCGGAAATGACAATGATCATGAGCCGGTGGCAGATAATACCAATGTAGTTACTCCGGTTGCGGTTCCTACCGTATCTGCACTTGATCGTCAGAAAGAGGAAGCAAAAGCAAAGATAGCCAGTGTTAATGATGACGGAACATTAACGCTTACAGACGGTACTGTTTTTGATCCCGAATACTATGCTGAAAGATATCCCGAAGTGGCGGAAGTATACGGAGATGATGCTGAATCGCTTTTGGCACATTATATTGCTCACGGTTCCGAGGAGGGCAGATATGCTTCCAATGATGAAGAACAGGCAGCAGAGCTTGCTGAGGATCTCGCCAGACTTGAAGAGCAGAAACAGGCATCTGATGCAAGCGACAATCAGCAGACTCAGCCGACTTCAACTCAGTAAACCACTCCTCAGAGTACGGCAGTAACCACCAACACAGCCACCAATGCCGCACTTGACGCAACCGGATCATTTTCATGGAACGGTGTTCAGGGTAATTTTGCAAACGGTGTACTGACAATAACGGGTTTGACTGATCCGACTGTTACTATTGCGGACATCCCCGCAACCGTATACGATCCGAATACGGATACAAATGAAAATGTTGTAATTGATCAGATTGTCATTACCGCTCAGCAGATTACCGGAATAAACGCTGCGAACCTTAATCCCAGCGTTGCGGATCTGAGATCTTTTGTTGCAAGTCAGAATCCGACTCCCAACAACACTGTAGTTACTGCACAGAGCGGAAGTATAAAAGTGGGATATGATCGGTTGACCAATTTTCAGGCTTCTCCTTACGGATATGTAAGCACGGTTGCACTGGGAAACAGTGATTCTGTGTCAACATTCATGGATTTGATCTCTAACTTCGCTACAAACGGTTTGGACAGAGTGGACTTCAGACAGGATCCTGCTAAAACAAATAATGCCGCTAATGACGAATATTTTGTTATAAATGGTAATTCCATAGCGGCGAATAATTACTTCCCTCAATATACCGGAAGAGATGTAACTTATTACGGAACCATGCCCTATGTTGATGTCATATATACAAGTACCGGTACTAATACGTATATGGTCACCGGAAGTACATATGCTAACGGTGGTGGCGGAAACCTGCCTGCACTTATTGTGGATGATAACGGAGTAGGTCAATGATAAATAGACTTCTTAAAAATCCGATAATCATTTCCCTCCTTGCTTCGGCTGTGGTGACTCTCATCATAGCCGGAACGGGAGTGCTTAACAGACCGGATACCATCGTGTCTGATGCGTGGTATCAGTCTCCGAAGGCACTTGACGGAGAGATCATCGTGATCGGTATCGATGACAGAGCACTTAATGAAATCGGACCCTACAGCACCTGGACCAGGGATGTGTACGCCGAGGCTCTTGAGAAGCTTGCGGAAGACCCTGAAAATGCTCCCGCGGTTGTTGCAATCGACTGTCTCTTTATAGATGAATCGGATCCCGCATCCGATGCAAGGCTTGCGGCCGCTGCGGAGAAACTCGGAAATGTCGTAACGGCTTCTTTTGCAAATATCGGAACCAATGTTGTCTATGACGAGGCGACAGGCAGAACTTATCTTGATACCAATGCGGTTCTTTCATACGATACCCCATACGAAGCGTTAAGGAAGGTTACACGACAGGGCCACATTAATGCGATGCTTGATTCTGACGGAATTCTTCGTCATTCACTTCTTAGCTACAACGTTGACGGAGAGACGGTTTATTCCATGGCATACACCGCTGCACTTGTTTACGGTGAGAAAAACGGCATGACTATCAAAACGCCTCCCGCAAGTTCAAGGGGTCATTTCTACGTTGCTTATTCTTCAACGCCAGGCGGATATAATGACGGTTATTCACTGGTTGATCTTCTTAACGGCGAGATAGACCCTCGGGATTATGCCGGAAAGGTTGTTTTCATAGGTCCTTACGCGGTAGGACTTCAGGATGCGTATTTTACGTCCATAATGCACGCAAACCAGATGTATGGCGTGGAATATCAGGCCAATGTGGTACAGGCTATTTTGGATGGAAACTATAAGAAAGAAGTACCGGATCTTCCACAGGCACTGCTTTTATTTGCAGTCAGCTTTATTTGTTTTCTTTTGTTCCAGAAAAAGAACATCAAATTCTCCGGCATCATCGCAGTCGCTGTTATTGCGGTATACCTTCTTGCGGCATATTTACTGTATGAGAAGGGTATAGGAGGGATCGGAAGGATACTTCATCCTCTGTGGATACCGGTCGGAGTAGTGCTTTTTTATGTAGTTTCCATCGTGATCCATTATGTAAGATCAGCCCTTGAAAAACAGCGCGTTACCAAAACCTTTGAAAGATACGTCGATCCCGAGATAGTTAAGGAAATTCTTAAAGAAGGTACGGAATCTTTGTCGCTTGGCGGAAAAACCTGTGACATTGCAGTTCTTTTCGTGGATGTAAGAGGATTCACCACGATGTCTGAGAGGCTATCGCCCGAAAAAGTTGTATTTATCCTCAACAGATACCTGACAATGGCAAGTGATTGTGTAGAAAAAAATCACGGAACACTTGATAAATTTGTCGGTGATGCTATGATGGCTTTCTGGGGTGCACCTCTTCCTCAGGAGGATGCGATCATGAATGCGGTTAAGACCGCGATGGGAATCGTTGAAGGTGCAGCCAGAGTATCGGACGAACTCAAGGAAGAAATCGGAGAAGAACTCAGAGTCGGTGTGGGAGTAAACTTCGGACCTGCCGTTGTAGGAAATATGGGTGCCGAGAAGCACATGGACTATACCGCTATCGGAGATACCGTCAATACGGCAGCACGTCTTGAGGCAAATGCACCCGGAGGAAAAGTATACATCAGCCGTGCGGTTGCGGATGCACTTGAAGGCAGGATTACATGTACATCACTCGGTGCTACCATCAAACTGAAGGGTAAAGCCGACGGTTTCGAAGTTCTTGAGCTTAATTCGATCAAAGAATAAGTTAATTTGTTTCAGAGGTTTTTATGGTTACTAACGACGAAGGAATTGTTCGCTTTAAACATACGATAATGGAGGAGGTTTGCCGCCTCGCCTGGGATAATAATCTTAACGAAGATACAAAGGCCGAACTGGTCAATAAGATCATTCCCGGGCCCAAGCCTCTTTTCAGATGCTGTATATATAAGGAACGTGAGATCGTCAGAGAAAGGATCCGCCTTGCGTGCGGAATGGATACTTCCGATAATCAGGGTTCCAAAAATATTGTTCAGGTCATTCACGCCGCATGTGATG
>JAGPFR010000043.1 GCA_018056425.1 Lachnospiraceae bacterium | reverse complement strand
GGATAAGGATGGGAGCAACCATCGACTTAAATCCTTCAGGGATGCACTCCATGCACTCTTTGAAACTGAGGACTCTTCTGCACAGATAAAGGATCAGTGTAATAACAAGCCCGAAAAATGATCCGATGACAAGTCCTACCGATGCATCAGAATTAGCAAATGAATCAATAAAGGTTTCACCGGAGAAGAAGCCGCCGGTATAGATCATTCCGAGTACGCAGCAGATCACAAGTGCAACAACAGGAATAACAAGATCGATAACTTTTCCCTTTGAGCTTACTTTTATATCGGACGCATCTTCATAAGGCCTGTCGGGAGTTGTGAAAAGATCGCCTTTTTCCAGCGCATTCTTTTCATGGACAGCCATGGGGCCGAAATCCCTCTGTGATACCGCAAGAGCGATCATCATGACAATAGTAAGCAGTGCATAGAAGTTATAAGGAATGGTTGATACGAAAAGTGCGATTCCGTTCTCCTCGCCGGGTACAAATCCCGAAACAGCTGCGGCCCAGGATGATACGGGTGCGATTATACAGATGGGAGCTGCAGTAGAGTCGATGAGATATGCAAGCTTTGCTCTTGATATCTTGTGCTTATCGGTAACGGGTCTCATAACTGAACCGACGGTAAGGCAGTTGAAATAGTCGTCGATAAAGATGAGAATTCCGAGAAGGATCGTAGCAAGCTGGGCTCCCACTCTGGTCTTGATATGACTTGATGCCCACTCTCCGAAAGCCGCACTTCCGCCGGCGCGGTTCATAAGAGATACCATGATACCGAGAAGTACGAGGAATACAAGAATTCCCACATTGTATGAATCGGATAAAACGGCGATGATACCGTCTGCAAATACATGATTAACGGTTCCCTCAAAATTATAACCGGAATAAAGCAAGCCTCCGGCTACGATTCCGATGAAAAGAGAACTGTAAACTTCCTTGGTGATAAGAGCAAGGACTATAGCGATGACAGGAGGAACAAGTGCCCAGAATGTAACCTGCACGGTATCTGCATCGGTCGAAACACCTCCGAGTATCAATATAATAATGACAATGGTTAGAGCAACAATGCTGATCGTTTTCCGAATTTCTTTCCTATTCTCCATATCATGCTCCTTTAAATCTATCGGGGAATACCCCAAATACTTGATAAAAAACCAAAACCATTATAAAACACGCACAGAATTTAGAAAAGAAAAAGAGAACAGGTTTTTCGCCTGTTCTCCTGTACTATTCGGTATTTAATTATTTGGCGATAACAGTTCCGTCCTCTCCGGAATATACGGGCATCTGTTTTTCCGAAGCATGATAGCTATTTAATATATCATCTCTCTTTGAAAGAGAAACAGCCTTTTGGATATCAAGATTCGTAATATCGCTTGTGGTACCTATCAGATCAAAATCATCATTTTTGTTAAAAGAAATCGAGATATCTTCCAGTCCGATAAGCTTGGAAGGAAGGGCCGCAACCTGCACTTCAAGTCTCGGTTTGGGAGCTTCGCTGACCGGAGCGGTACTTGCCGAATCTTCTCCTGCGGGCTTAACTTCGGACAGTGTATCGCGAAGTCTTATAGATGAAAGATCGTTATATACTTGTGAATAATCAAAACCTTCGCCTATTCTCATATGCTGACCTCCGTGTCAAACAAATGCCGTCTGTATTATATATCGACCATTATCGGCAAATCTTTAACCGGAAGAACATAAAAGAATTATTTCTTACCGATGAAGCCTTTCAGCTCATCCATGAAGGAATCGACATCCTTGAACTCTCTGTAAACCGACGCAAATCTTACATACGCTACCGCATCGAGATCCTTAAGCTTCTTCATGACGATCTCACCGATAACGCGTGAAGGGATTTCCTTATCCTCAAGAGTTGAGATTTCGTTCTCAACCTCATCCACAAGCTGAGTGATCTGAGTAGCACTTACGGGTCTCTTGTGACATGCTCTCAAAACACCGGACTCGATCTTGGAACGATCATAAGTCTCTCTGTTATTGTCTTTCTTGATGATGATAAGAGGAATCGTCTCCACCTTCTCATAGGTGGTAAAACGCTTCGTACAGTTATCACAGATCCTGCGCCTTCTGATGGAATAATTGTCATCGGCAGGTCTTGAATCGATAACTCTGGTATCATCGCTTCCGCAATAAGGACACTTCATACCCTTCTCCTATAAAACGGTTATTCCGCGGAATAGCTCTTCCAATCAGTGGCTGCTTTCTCCCATTTGACGGGATCTTCCGCAAGTTTATCGTTCATCCAAGATATGGCATCTGTAACTCCGTCTTCGTCAAAAGAAAACTCTGCGGATTCTTTGACCTCATCGGGAGTTGTATGGTAGTTAAACGGTCCGGGCCAGATCTCGCAAAGAAGTGCATCCTGCTTGATCTCTTCTCCCGAATCCGAAACCGACTTTTTTGTGATCTTGTTAAGTCTGTATCTTAATCCGCCGCAGGAACCCGAATAATCGGACTTTTTGAGAAATCCCATAGGCAGAATATCATCACGTACGATCATCATTCGTCATTCTTTTTTCTGAGGAATGAAGGAACCTCCATGTGAACATCCTTTACCCTGCTCTTAAGTCCGGGAATCTCGCCTGAAGGTGCGGGAGCCGAAGGATTAACGGTTCTGATGGGAGAAACGGTTCTCTCATTGATTCCGGTCTTGGGAGCTGCCTGAGAAACAGGTGAAGGATTATAAGAAACAGCTTCAACGGGAGGAATATGACTGGTTCCGAACTTGCTTGCAGATGAAGGAACACTGCGTGGAACAAAACCTCCGTGAATTGAAGTATTATCATCAATGCCGGTAGCGATAATGGTAACGCTGAGCTTCTCGCCGAGGCTCTCGTCACTGCGCATTCCAAGGAAGAACTCAACTCTGTCTCCGAGGAGTTCCTGAAGATACTCGTCAACTTCCTGAATATCACCGGCAGTAACATTACCGACAACGTTTGCGATAACTGCGCTTGCGGAATTGATCTTGGAATCGAGAAGCTTGCTCTCAACCGCCGCCTTAACCGCAGCAGATGCTCTGCCTTCTCCCTCTGCTTCGCCGATACCGATAAGAGCAGTACCCTTATCCTTCATTGCCTTCTTGATATCTGCAAAGTCGAGATTAAGATCTCCGTCCTCATTAATAATATCGGTAATACCACGAACGGCCTGCTTAACAACCTCATCCGCAAGTTTGAACATTGCCTTGATGGGGGTTGATTTGCTGACCAGATTGAACAATTTATCATTGGGAATTACAAGAATGGTATCAAGATCATCACGGATCTTGGAAATACCAAGTTCTGCGTTCTCTCTTCTGACTGCTCTTTCTATTGAGAAAGGAGTGGTCATAACACCTACGGTAAGAATACCCATATCTCTTGCTTCGTGAGCAATAACGGGAGCTGCACCGGTTCCGGTTCCACCACCCATTCCGCATACGATGAAAAGCATGTTGGCATCTTTGATGTGTTCTCTGATCTCGTCTATGCTCTCCTGAGCTGCTCTTTCACCAACTTCGGGATCGGCACCTGCGCCAAGTCCCTGAGTTTCCTTCTCACCGAGAGGTACTTTATCGGGAGCAAGAGAAAGCTCCAAATCCTGGAGATCTGTATTCATAGCCACAAACTCTACACCTGTGACATTGTCTTCTATCATTCTGTCTACAACGTTGTTGCCGGCACCGCCGACTCCAACTACGATTATTCTTGCTTTTCCGTTAGGTTTTGTGGACTCTTTTATCTCATACAAGGTTTTGTCCTCCTACTTAAAAACACAACATACTGTATTATAATAATTTATAAACACAATAATTTCAACTGTTTATGAAATATCAAGTGTTATCATTCTACTCATCGGGGGTGAAAACATAAATCCCCTCTTCACTGTATTCTTCCATATCGAGCACGCCGCTCAGATTTCCGACACGCTCCAGGAATGTTCCAAGCAGCATTACCTTATCTTCAATGCCCTCCTCATCGGTTCCGAGGTCAACTCTCGCATTGCCGAAATATATGGTAACTTCGCCATTTTCGTGGAAGTGTATCCTGTCCGCCGTCAGTTCGTATTTGGCAAGAAGTTTTGTAAGATCGAGAGTTCTTGCAAAAATATCGGTATTATCAGATGACAACGGTTTTCCTACCTGGATTCCCGAAAAAACAATACCTGTAACCTGCGGGATCCCCGCGGTAAGTACGTCCGAACTTTCAACTACGGTTCCGTCTTTATCAAAGTAGATATATCTGTCGAGATACTTAACATATCCGGCGAGCGCTTTTTCAAACACTCTGATCCTTATCGAATCCGAAGAAACAACTTCAACGGTTATTGCATCGACAAAGGGTACATCCGTAATCTTTTTATTCTTATACTTGAGAGATAAAACAACCGAATTATCCCCAAGCGGTCCGTTCATTACTATGTCGATTATTTCCTGATTGGTGTAGTGATCATTTCCGTCGACATATATCTTGGCTGGATCAACTCTGTAGATCTCAAGGAAATATTCAACACCCATCACGCAGGCAAATACACCAAGGAATATGAGCAGAGGGATCATTATCCTGCGAATGCCCCTGCCTCTTGCGGCGCTCATCCTCTCACACTTTCCGCCCTGGTTCTTCTGTCGATATTAAGAACAAGTCCTACTTCGATAAGAAGGAAAAGAGCCGAAGATCCGCCGTATGAAATAAAGGGAAGCGACACACCGGTATTGGGAATGGAACCTGTAACAACCGCGATGTTAAGAACGATCTGAATTGCAAAGTGTGCCATGACTCCGCTTACTATCATGAATGAAAATCTGTCCTTGGTATTTCTGGCGATGTAATACATTCTGTAAATCATCAGCGCAAACATGATCATAAGTGCGATCGCACCTACTATTCCAAGTTCTTCACAGATTACCGCAAAGATCATGTCATTGTGAGGCTCGGGAAGGACGGATATTTTCTGAACGCTCTGTCCGAGTCCTCTTCCGAATACTCCTCCGTTGCCGATAGCATATAATCCCTGAAGCATCTGATGTGCCGATGTTTCGGTTGAATTCTCGGGACGAAGCCACGCGGAAATTCTTGTAAGTCTGAATGATCCGTCGGAAGCGCCTTCGGTTGATGCAACATATGCAACCAGTCCGCCCGCCGCGGCAAGCCCCAGCACCGTCAGCAGAATATATTTCTTATAATCCGCAGCAGCAACAAAACACATTACGAACGCGATGGCAAAAACAATAAGCGCGGAACTTAAGTTATCGGTAAGCGTGTAAAGGAGGAGTGAAGCAAATGCTGCTATTCCCATGCAGAAAAGGAAACCTTTCCATGATGAGATAAGCTGATTACCCATGGAGTCGATCATTGCAGCCAAAAACAGGATCATAAAAAGCTTTGTGATCTCTGCGGGCTGAAGACGCTGTCCGACTATGGGAACCTGTATCCATCTTCTCGCACCGTGTGATTCGATTCCGAAAGGAATAACAAGGAAGATAACTCCGATCGCAATCGCAAGGAAAGCATACTTAAATCTCTCTATCTTCTTGAGAGGAATAAACAATGTAACGATCATGCTGATAATTCCGAGGACATCCGCGATGATCTGTTTTCTGAAAAAGTATGACGAATTACCGAAGTCACGAAGCGCAACATATGATGATGCCGAATAAACCATCAAAAGGCCGAATCCGACCAAAAACAGCACGATAAAAAGCAGATTGATATCCACATTGCTCTCAATATATCCGCCAAGTTCCGAGGTGGTTCCGCTCAGATCTATGTTCTTGATATTGATAACATTATTCTGTTTTGAACGCTTTTTATCTGCCATGTTTGTTATCAATTCTGCTGAATGTTTTCGGATTCAATACTTTCGTTAACAGGTATCGAATCATCAAGTATCGTCTGTGTCGTTGTTGCAAGTTCGCCGGTATCGGCGTCGTAATATTTTCCGTCAGGGCCGACGCGGTATCCGGTAGCGGGATCAATGGGGAAGCTCATCCATCTGGGATAAACATTTGCAGTCTCTCCGGTAGAATCGGTTACTTCCTGCATTTCAACTTCTTCGTAAGGATCTTCTTCTCCGGGTTCCGTTGCTTCCTCTTCACTTCCCTGAGTATATCTCAAAGTATTCTCAAGCTGTTTTTCTTCGAGATACTGTATCTCTTCATCGGTAAGAGGCTCAGTCATATAGATTCCCATGTAGGGAAGAACTTCCTGAAGGATATCCCTGCAAAGAAGGCATGCATATTTAACGTTGTCCTGCTTAGCGAAGTTAGGTCTGTCGATCACAACATATATTGCAATCTGAGGATCATCCGCAGGTGCAAATCCCATAAAGGAAATAACGATCTGTCCGGTCTCACGAGGAATGGTCTGAGCTGTTCCGGTCTTGCCGCCGATCGCATATCCGAAGGGTCTTGCATTACGTCCGCTTCGTCTCGATCCGCCCTCTTCCATTACTGTAGCTCTGCAGTACTGTCTGATCCTTTCGGATACAGATTCCGAAACGGTCTGCTTAAGGATCCTGGGCTCAATGTTCATGATAACTGCGCCCGTCGAATCAGTGATCTGATTAACGATGTGAGGCTCGTAATAATATCCGCCGTTTATAAGTGAACTGAATCCGCAGATCATTTGGATCATGGTTGCGTTAAAGTTCTGACCGAATGAATTGGTCGCAAGGTCAACGGCGCCCATAGTCTGGGGATTATATACGAGCGTATCGGTTCTTGCTTCACCAGCAAGATCGATATTGGTCTTAAGTCCGAGGTTGAAGATTCTCTGATACTTGCACATGTTCTCGGTTCCGAGAGTCTGTGCGATCTTCATGAGTGCTACGTTACAGCTCCATGCAATCGAATCCTGAACGGTAACAACTCCGTCTCCGCCGGAATCATATGTATGGCACTTAATGAAATAGTTTGAAACCTGAAGTGCACCGTTACAGGTGTAGACTTCATTTCCGGTTATGGCACCGCAGTCAAGTGCGGCGGCAACGGTAAAGGGCTTTGCGGTAGAACCGGGTTCATATGTATAAGAGATGCACTGGTTCTTCCAAAGATTATACAGATTGACATTAACCTGATCGGGTGTCATCTGATCGATCATTTCCTGAGTGATGATATCGGTTGATTTTCTGTACTCGACATATCCTGCAGCATTTGTAACTGCTTCATAATAATTGCATCCGATGAGCGGATCGGTATTCATGTAATCGGCAGGATTATAAGTAGGGAAATCAGCCATTGCAAGAATCTCGCCGGAATTAATATCCATGATGATACATCCGAGATTCTCCGCACCGTTTCCGGGACGATAATTATTTTTGTAGGTTTCGTTAAACTCGTTTAACTTATCTTCTACGATTCTCTGAATAGTTGCGTCGATCGTAGTGTGAATGGTGTATCCGTCAACCGCGGGTTTTATCGTGCGTTCGAGAGTCGCATCTTCATTCTGATATCCGTACTCTCTTCCGTCGGTTCCCGTAAGGATCGATTCATAGTACTCCTCAAGTCCGTACATGCCGCCGGAATTGGTGTTTCCGGTAGTATATCCGAGAATGGTGGAGCAGAGATTTCCCATGGGATAAACTCTCTTGTACTCTTCTTCAAAGGTGACTCCGCGGATATAAGAATTGCTTGCCTGCATGTTGAGGAACTCACTTATCTCGCCGTATGACAGTCTCTTTGCAAGTATTCTGTACTGACTGGTCTGATTATTGAGTACGAAGGTGCGAAGCTCATTAATATCGACCTGAGGGAAACAGGCACCGAGTGCGTTAAGCGTGGGCTCGAGATATCTGTCATCATCGTAAGTGGTCATGACGGATGCATCGACGATCAGGTTATATACCTTTTCGCTTGTCGCAAGGATCGTGCCCTTTGAGTCAACAATATCCCCTCTTCTGAAGGGGATGATAACAGAGTCATATCTTTGGTTGGATAAAACTATTCTCTGGTACTCTTCACCGTTATCCCTTACTATCTTTACAAGTCTTATGGTAAGTGCAACAAGCATCACCAATAAAATCGAAAACAAGACAGTCAGCTTATTAAACCTGATCTGCCTTGCCGAGAGCGTGCCCCGATTATTGTTTTTTGTATTCTTTTTCCGAGATGTCATTAGTATCAGTTACCGTATCTTCTCATATAATCACCGGTTTCACCCGAGTAAAAGCAGATCTGTCCTTCGTCTGCATAAGTCATTCCGAGTTCTCCCCTTGCGACTGCTTCGATGGAAGCAAGATCAACGGAAGCCATGATGCGATTATACTCTGCATCGTTGTGAGAGATCATGGTGTTAAGTTCAGCTCTCTTGGTGGTTACGGAACGGCTCATCTCGGTGAGCTCACTGCGAAGCCTTACATATGATACCATCATATATGCACAAACGGCAAAAGAAAGTACAGCAAACATAAAAGATGCCGCAACAGGAAGAGAAAAGCGTCTTCTGACGGCCTTTCTCCTGGGTGCCTGATGTTCAACGGGACGAACATAAGGTCTTGCGGGAGCCTCTTTTCTGACTGCTGTGCCCTGTATGAAATCTGAATATGAAGTACGAATTGCCATTTTTCTAATCCCCCTCTTTTAAGAATCCGTTCTTAAAGAGCTTTTTCATTTTGTTTTTTCAAATACCCTCAGCTTTGCACTCCTTGATCTCGGATTCATCTCTATCTCTTCATCCGTAGGAGTTATGGGCTTCTTGGTAATTACTTTTCCTTTTGATACTTTCCCGCATACGCACTGTGGAAATCCGGGAGGACATGTGCAGGGATTTTCAAATCTCTTGAACGCGTTCTTTACTATCCTGTCTTCAAGTGAATGGAAGGTTATGATGCAAAGTCTTCCGCCGGGATTTAAGAAATCCGCCATCTCATCGAGTGAATTCTCAAGTACGTCGAGTTCTTCGTTGCAGGCAATGCGGAGTGCCTGATAGGTCTGTCTTGAAGGATGTCCGCCTGCTCTGAACTTGGCAGGTATCGAATCCTTTATGATGTCGTTAAGTTCGAAAGTTGTTTCTATCTTCTTTTTGCTTCTTGCCTTGCAGATGTTTGATGCAATATTTGAAGCAAATTTCTCTTCGCCGTAATCTCTTAATATCCTTCTGATCTCTTCTTCCGGATATTCGTTAACTATTACCGCAGCGGATAAGTCTTTTCTCGTATCCATCCTCATATCAAGAGGTGCGTCATAGTTGTAGGAAAAACCTCTGTCTCCCTGATCGAACTGCCAGGAGCTGACTCCCAGATCAAGAAGAATTCCGTCAGCGCCGCTTACTCCCATTTCCTTAAGGATCCTTACGGCATTTCGGTAATTGTCTCTTATTATTGTTACGTTCTTTTCGTAAGGCTTTAATCTGGCCGACGCAGCTTCAATTGCGTCACTGTCCTGATCCACTCCGTAGAGATGTCCGGTCTCAAGTTTTGAAGCGATCAAGGAGGAGTGGCCCGCTCCGCCGAGTGTTCCGTCGAGGTATACACCGGCTTCGCGGACCATCATGCAATCAACTGTTTCATTTAAGAGTACTGAGATGTGTTT
Source organism: Lachnospiraceae bacterium (assembly GCA_018056425.1). GTDB lineage: Bacteria > Bacillota > Clostridia > Lachnospirales > Lachnospiraceae > AC2028. The sequence goes on along the minus strand of JAGPFR010000043.1, from coordinate 9,585 downwards.
GAATTCCATCTATCAGATAACTATTCCTCTTTCGAAAAGATTCTTCGCAGCATCTTCAGGGCTTACATTTCCTGCCTCTGCATTCCACTTGTCGGTATCCCAAACCTCTGCTCTTCCGTCTGCGGTTCCGACTATCGTTACGTCTTTCTTAAGTCCCGCATATTCCATCAGTGATGCAGGTACCAGAACTCTTCCGTGTGAATCGATGTCGACTCTTGTTGCACCCGATCCGAAGAATCTCTTGATCTGACGAGCCTGAGGATCAAATGAAGGAAGAGAATTGAGTTTTTCTGAAAAAAGAGTCCATTCCTCGTCCGAATAAATCACGAGGCATCCGTCAAAACCTTTGGAAATTACAAATGATTCGCCTAAAACTGTGCTAAATTTCGAAGGAACTGACATGCGGCCCTTGGCGTCTATTGTTCTGTTGTATTCGCCGATGAGACCGGTCATCACTCGTTACCTTCTTGAAACGCTTGATTTTACTGGGTTTTGTGGGATTGTGTCTGAGGAATTGTGGTTTGTTGATTCTCCCACTTTTGGGGAGATTTTTCCCACTTATTCCCACCGACAAGTCAATAATACCGAAAATATTAACTAATTGCAAGCAAATTATTAAATTTGTTAATAAATTGTTTGGGTAAAAAATGACAAAAAAAGACTCCCAAAATCTACATTTTGGGAGTCGATTTATACAAAGAAACTATATTTAGTTTTTAGTGGGAAGAAGTGGGGCAAAAAATAATATTTTTTAATTTTCCCTTTGAGATCAGAACTCTGATCACGATATCTGCAGCAAGGCTGCCTACGAACATGATAATTGCCAAAACCTGCGATACCGCAAGCGTTGTTCCGGGGATAAAGAGCGTATCGGTGCGGATCCCTTCGATCCAGAATCTTCCCAGACCGTATCCTCCGAGGTACCAGAGAGCTACTTCTCCGACAAATTTCTTCTTAGGCTCGAACTTTACCATAAGAGCCACGATAGCTACATTCCACAGGCATTCATACAGGAAGGTGGGATGAACCTGTATGTAGTTCTGTCCTTCCGCCATACGAGCCCTTATGCTTTCGGATATATCCTGAGCCCTGACTCTGGATACCGGAAGTCTCATCGCAAAGATATTATCGGTATATTCTCCGAACACTTCTCTGTTAAAGAAGTTTCCCCATCTTCCGAATGCCTGTCCAAGCGCAAGACCGGGTGTTGAATAATCCAGCAGTCTGAATGCATTTATCTTTGTGATCTTGCAATATATAAATACTGTAAGAAATGCCGCTATGACACCGCCGTATATCGCAAGTCCGCCCTGCCTTAAATTGAAGACCTGTATGGGGTTTCCTTTGTAGTAATCCCAGGCAAAGATCACATAATAGATCCTCGCTCCGATCACGCCGAATATAACTCCGTAGAAAAAGAAATCCCATATCTTCTCTTTGTCCCATCCGCCGCGTTTGGCAAGATAAGCAGCAAGTGTTCCGCCGGCGAACATTCCGAGGACCACGCATATGGCATAAAGCTTTATCTCAAATCCGAATATGGAAAAACCATCGGGAACATTGTGAAGGTCTATCCCCATATTGGGAAAAGAAATCTCATTTATATTCATCATACATTAAACCTAAACAGGATAACATCTCCGTCCTGTACAACGTACTCTTTTCCCTCGATGCGTACAATGCCCTTTTCCTTGGCAGCTGCGATCGATCCGTTGTCGAGAAGATCCTGATAGTTGATAACTTCAGCCTTGATGAATCCGCGCTCAAAATCTGTGTGGATCTTGCCGGCTGCCTGGGGAGCCTTGGTTCCCTTCTTGATGGTCCATGCACGGCACTCATCCTCTCCTGCAGTAAGGAAGCTCATCAGTCCGAGCAGGTCATAGCTTGCTCTTACAAGCTTCTCAAGTCCCGACTCTTTGAGTCCGAGCGCATCGAGGAATTCTTTCTTCTCAGCATCATCAAGTTCGGAAATCTCTTCCTCAGTTCTGGCAGAGATCACAAATACTTCTGAACCTTCCTGAGCTGCAAACTCGCGAACCTTTTTAACGTTCTCATTGTTTGCTCCGTCATCCGCAAGATCACCGTCCTCTACATTGGCAGCATAGATAACGGGCTTGTCGGTAAGAAGGTTGAACTCCTTACGATACTTGATCTCATCTTCATCCTCCGTAACAAGGGTTCTGGCTGCGTTATTAGCCTCAAGATGAGCCTTGAATCTCTCAAGCAGGTCAAGTTCCTTTGCAGCGGTCTTATCCATTCTCGCAGTCTTGGCGGTCTTGGCGATGCGCTTTTCAAGAACCTCAAGATCTGCAAAGATAAGCTCGAGATTAATTGTCTCGATATCTCTTATGGAATCAACGCTTCCGTCTACATGGATAACGTTGTCATCATCAAAGCATCTTACTACGTGAACGATCGCATCTACTTCACGGATATTTGCAAGGAACTGATTTCCGAGTCCCTCTCCCTTTGAAGCGCCCTTTACGAGTCCTGCAACATCTACGAACTCGATGGTTGCGGGGGTCACCTTCTTGGTGTTGTAGAGCTTGCCGAGCTTCTCGATTCTCTCATCGGGAACTGCAACAACTCCTACGTTGGGATCAATGGTACAAAAGGGGAAGTTTGCGGCCTGCGCCCCCGCCTTTGTGATTGAATTAAAAAGTGTACTCTTTCCTACATTAGGAAGACCGACGATTCCTAATTTCATACTTCCTCTACATCTCCTTTATTTTCAAGTGTTTCCGGACTTTGGCTCAGCGTTTTACGCCATTTTTTACGCCATCGTCCTGACTATTATTTCTGTTTGGACATTTGCTCTGCACAAGTCTGTGGCATTTTACGCCATTTTTCTACGCCATCTTAATGGAGTATTCTTCAAACTTATGCATCTCTTTGGTTATTTCCTCATCTGTTACATGCACATACAGGTTCATCGCAAATATCTTCCCCAATCAGCCTTCTTCTTCATTTCAAGAAGCATATCCCGGTTTGCTTTCGTGAGAGGAATCTCCCGAAATCCATGCTTGGTCTTCGGCGGACCCACGCGCCACTCCCCGGTCGTATATCTGTACTCCATGGATCTTCTGATAGAGATAAGATTCTTCTCAAAATCTATATCCTCCCAGCTCTTTGCCCTTTAAATTCTTGCCCATTTCGCTGTACTCCTTTCTAAAAGAGAGAATTTAGAAAAGAGCCTAACACAACAGTTTATCTTAACATAATAAACGCATTTTTTCAATCACTCCGACCGGTTTTTTCGCGATTTTACGTAACTTTTTACATGCCCATTTAGGCCATCTTTTGAGCACAAAAAGAGCAGGGCTGACCATCATCAGACCACCCTGCTCCGAATTAAAACTGGTTATGTCATTTTATAGGCACATTGTCATATATGGCGGAATACAGATTATATCATCCTTAATGCTCAGATTCTTTGGATGTATGATATAAGCACCACCCATTCTCTTTCCGTACGCTTCCTTGAATTTTGTTAATGACTTGGTTGTGTATCTTTTCCCGGATTTCACTTCTATCGGGAAGGATTTATATTTCAGTTTGCTGTTATTGGATATCAGGAAGTCGATCTCTATATCATTGCGATGCTTTTCTTCACTGTACCGAGTATAAAAGAATAATTTATGCCCATTCGCAGTAAGCATCTGTGCTATAAGGTTTTCGTATAGCATCCCCTCATTCAGCGACAGCTTATCCTGCAAAATCTGTTTATATACTTCGTTTTCCAATAATTCGTTTTCATTAAACGCATGGCTCAAAAGGAGTCCGGTATCACACATATAGCACTTGATATATGTTTCGGAAGCATTTAATGCAGGCGCAATACCGGGATTATCGGTTTTTCTGCATTCATTGACGATCATGCTGTCTGTCAGCCAGAAAAAGGTCTCGGCATACTGCTCCGCAAACGTTCCGTCAACAATGTTGCTGAACACCACTCTTTTCTCGTGCTTTGACAAAAGTGCCGGAATCATATCGTAAAGTGCTATCACTCTTGACCTGTATTTCGCATTGATCTTCATAATATCCTCACGATACAGGCTCAGTATATTCCTTTTTATACTGTCAACAGCGCCAAAATCCTTATGAGAATCAATATATGCTGAAACCGCCTGCGGCATACCGCCAACCAGCATATATTCCCTGAATAACTGCATTGCCTTATCATGAAGCGCCCTTTCCAATGGTATGGTCTTGGAAAAACAGTCCCGGATATATGACACAAGCGGTTTGTTTTCAAGTGCGATACAGAATTCCTCAAAATCCATAGGATACATCCGTATCGATCTCTCCTCTGACGGGATCACTATATCCTTCACATTTTCTTTTATGGAAATGAGGGAGCCTGTTTCGATATAATCATATCTTCCATCCGCAACAAGGTACTTTATCATCTCCCTTGCTGTAGGATACCGCTGAACCTCATCAAATATGATCAGGCTTTTCCTTTCCTTCAGTTCTACCCCATAAACATTCTGGAGCATCATAAAAAGCGTGTTCAGATCATTATTGAACTTCACAAAATAACTTTTTACATCCTCTGAGGTCCGGGCAAAGTCTATCAAAAGAAAGCTCTCATACTCATTTTGCGCAAATTCCTTCACAATGGTCGATTTGCCAACTCGTCTGGCACCCTCGATCATTAGTGCCTCGCTTCCTTTGCACTTCTTCCATTCCAGAAGCTTTTCATAGATCTTTCGCTTAAAAATCAAGGCAGCATCCTCCTTACAGCTGATTTTGCCTTGATTTTATCGCTCTTATCCAAAAAGCGCAACATGATTTGCTGCTAATCTTTGGTGTTTGCGCAGTTTCGCGCAGGTATAATCGTTGTTCTATGCGCACTATACAGATCTTTTAAATTGCGACAAAAAACACATTCCTGTGTCCCTCCGTCTGCACATATATAATGCTCTCAGGATCCAAACTTCTCTCACCGCCCACAAATGGGAACGAAACCAAACGCATCACCCCTTCTGTTCTTTTTTAAGCAAAAAGCATCATCTTCAATCAATCCATTGAAAAAGATGCCATCCTATATCTATGAAACTTGTCACAACTTATCAATTCATACTCTGAAATCTGTCTTGTGATATCTGACTGCATACATCAGATTCTTTATCTGATTCTGAAATCCGGAAATATCACCGTTCAGAATACTTGCTAAATTGGAACTGCTATAGTTTCCATAGGCCATATACGCGGGCGTTACCATTTTCTTATACTTTTCCATCAGCTCGTCTACAGACGCCTGATCAGTAATATCCGTATTTGAAAACGCATCTCGTATCTTGCCGATAAGTTCCTTGTTTGTTGCGGAATTGGTAGCTGATATAATGCCAGCTGTCAGTTTTCCGTTTGTCACGCCCATTGAACTGCGCATACTGTCAAGCACTTCTTTACTTATGGGCTGTCCCATACCATAATACTCAGACGCCTCAGTTCCTGTTACTTGCACGGCTCCTGCCCTTGCGAGGGTATCCTTTTCCAGCTTGACAAGAGCATCATTATAGTCCTGCATAGCCTTGTTAACAACCGCAGCCTGCTTCTCTGTAAGATTCTTGCTCGCATACTCGTTAACTGCATTTACTGCAATACCCATTTCCGCATAGTTCTTATACGATATATTGGCATTTTTACCAATACCGCACCCTATACTGTCGGCCGCAGCCTGCAGAACAGTACGACATTCCTCAAGTTCTTCTTTTGTGAATGTCTCTCCACCAACCGTATAATTACCATTACTGTCTGTAACATACGGCATATCTTTTCTGAAGAAGACATCATTTGAGTAGTTACAATACGTTCCACCCGCTTTAATGCCTGCCAATCCGGCACCCTCAAGTGAAACACTTTCTCTGTAAGAACCATTCTGCTTGGATTCTTCGACCAGATCCTTTGCCTGACTCTTTTTTTCTTCCCAGTTCTCCGTCAGTTTCGCACTATTCGCTTTGTAAACTGGTGTTTGAGTTTCAGACGGTCTTGTGATATGCGCCTCTGGAACATTTAGACTGTAGAGATCAATTGCCATAACTCCTACCTCCTTGTAGATGTATTGAAGTCCTTTTCAATGAACAGGTGCAATTACGCCCACTCATCCTATTTTGTATATCGGCAACTTTTTAGTAGATTTTACAGGCTATTCATTACATATATTTAAAAGAAACCATCAAATCCATATCCGGAATACAGGCTATTATAATACGAACCTGTTCTTCCATACACACTCCCGGTATTCAACCGTTGCTGAGTATTAACAGCTGTTTGGAGTCGCTCTGCTGATGAACCGACAATACCCGCATACCATACTTTTTAAGTAATGGGAAACCCGCTTCAAGCATAATAAGCTTTATCTGACTTTTTTCTTCTTCTGTAAAAACTCTGGTCGGCATATAATCGCTCCTTTATGACCATTTTGAAACAATGTTCACATGAAGACTCTAATATGCCTAAAGTAAGTTGTCATTAACCAATGTTAGTTTTTCTAACTATACATGACAAATGCAGTTCCCATGTTCATGACCGTGAGTGCGATTCAATTTTTGTGAATATAAGTGGTGCCGAAAATATAACGCCAAAATACATAATAGAATTTTGCATAAAAGCCGCCATCCATACAATTGGTATGATTGAAGAAACTCCCGCAGCTATTATCGCCATTAGGAAATATAGCAGAATTCCTGTCACAGCTCTGATAAACCTACATCCTAACGTCAAATTCTCTGTGCTAAAAGCAATATATTTTTCTTCCAGTATCCAGGCCGCTAAAAATCCTATAGCCAAACCAGCCTTGCTGGCAAATGATGATATTGAGCGCAAAGGATCATACAAAGCATTTCCGGAAGCATCGAGATCAATAGGATACTCTTTCATACTTACAAATAATAAAGCAAGCATTATAGTAACAACCGCAATCCCACAAAAGATTATGTGATTCTTTTCCGAGCCATCTATTTTCTTCTGTATGGATGTTTGTTTCTTGAGCTCACCACTACCATAATCCCTACCATAATGTGAGAGTCAACAGATTTTTTCACAAATTATTTAATGTGTTACTTGAACCATCATCTGCCGGGACGGTCTCAAGATCGGTTTTATTTTACATTAAAAAACGAGCCCCGGCATACAGGTGAACCGGGACTCGTTTTCATCAACACCCCTGTTATATTATCAGTGGAAAAACATCATGATCTGATGCATTTCATTAGCGAGTTTATTGAGTTCTGCTGCGTCGTTACTGATAAGCTGGAATGTAGCGGATAATTCCTCAACTGATGCATTTGTCTCTTCCGAAGCTGATGCATTCTCCTCAGAGATTGCGGACAGATCTTCGATGATATCACTGAGTACCCCTTTTGCAGAGCGTAAATTATCTACACGGGATGATATCTCATCGGCACTTGATACAACATTATCGATATTTCCCGACATCTTCTCCATATCAGTCTTTGTTGCTTCAAGTTGCTCACTCTGCTCATCAATGTTCTCGGATAGAATCTTCATTACGCCGACAGATTCACTTGCATCCTTTATAAGCTGAGTTACGATTTCATTGATCTTATCCGCACTAATCTTGGACTGATCAGCCAGCTGACTGATCTCGCTTGCAACTACCGCAAATCCTCTTCCGGCTTCTCCGGCTCTTGCCGCCTCAATGGATGCATTAAGTGACAGGAGATTCGTCTGTGAAGCTATAGAGTTGATCGCTTCGGTAAATTCACTGATGGCATTTGCAGATCTGTCCGTACTGTTGATGGTCTTTGATATTGTCTCAACAGACTGAGATACTTTCTCTGAATGTTTGATGAGTTTTCCGAGAGTATCCATTGTCTCGTTACATGAAGACTTCATTTCTTCGGAAGCATCATTCAATGTAGCGATACTGTCCGTAATGGTCTCTACGCTTGTTCCGATGGATTCGGTATTTCCCACTGCTGTCTGTATGCTGTCTGCCTGAGAAACAGCGCCTTTTGCGATTCCATCCATTGCCATAGCCACCTGACCGGATGCGGCAGATGCCTGATTACTGGATTCCGAAAGTTTCTCACTGTATGAATTGACACTCTCTGCAGCTTCTTTGAGTTTACCGACTATCTTACCTATCTCTTCCACGAGAAGCTTTGTGCTTCTGGCAATGGTTCCGAGCTCATCGCTTCTTGCAAGAACCCTCTCCGATACCTCGGTATTAAGATTTCCCGATGCGATGGATTCAATGCTTTCGACAACGCTGTTCATCTGAGCAGAGACAACCTTATTCAGGATGCTGCCAAAGACAATTACCAATATAACTATAACTACTGCGATGACGATATTCATAAGTACCGCCTTACGTATGCCTGCACTTACATCGGATGCAAGTCGTCCGGTAAAGCACATTCCGACAATACTTCCGTCTTCATTTCTAAGGGGAATGTAATAGCCGTAATAGGTCTGGCCCTGAATATCAAGATTTGTTCCAAGGAAATCCTCACCCCCCTGAAGAGTGGTCTTAATTACCGCATCGGAAGCCTTGGTCCCCACGAGTCTGCCGGAACCGTCAGTCTTCTCAATGGTAGTAACAATTCTCGTATCTCCGTAGAATAGAGTATACTCAAGACCGGTCTTGGCCTTGATGGCATCCATCTCTCTTTCATAAGGACCCTGAACCAGATCCTCACCTTTCATAAGGCCATCATCCGTCAGAACCCAGTCACCGTCATATTCGTACGCGAGCTTGCTCTCGAGTTCCTCACAAGCCACTTTGAGTTCTTCCTTGATCAGTGATACATAAGTCGACTTAAGCTTTGCTCTGCTTACCAGCACCAGGATCAACGCCGTCAGGATTACCAGTAAGACCGCAACCATTACCAGCTTCAGGACAAGTCCCAAAGATTTCTTTTCATTTTTCATAAGTAACACCTCTCCTTCAACCCCTAAAGGGGGAATATACTTACCAAAACTTACTTAGATACAGCCATATAAAATTGATATATAATTTATGCAGTATATCCGGAATACATAAGGAGGAGCCCAATGTCAGTATCCTATGATTACTACAGATTATTCTATTATGTTGCCACCTACCGCAGTTTCAACAAAGCAGCGGCGGTTTTGATGGCCAACCAGCCAAACATCTCCCGGTCCATAGCCAATCTCGAATCGCAGCTCGGTTGTAAACTGTTCAACCGTTCTTCCACCGGTGTAACTCTTACGGAAGAAGGGAAAGAACTGTATTATCACGTTGAGGCTGCCTTCAAACATCTGACTGCAGGAGAAATAGGTGTAAAGGCAATTACGGAAAAAGAAAACAAAACCCTCAGCATCGGTTTATCAATAGGCATTACGCAAAGTGACCTCAAAGATATAGTCATACCGGTGATCAGAAAATTTCGCGGTGAGAATCCCGATGTCAAAATATCGATCAAGCACGATACAACCTTTTCTCTCGCATCAGCCGTGAGCGATAATTGGTGCTAGTATATAAGTATGGACACGAAAAGTTGAACAATCTATAATAATCTAAAAGGAGAGTTCAACCAATGGCAAAAAATCAAAAATCCTATACTCCAGAATTCAAACAACAGATCGTAGAAC
>JAGPFR010000079.1 GCA_018056425.1 Lachnospiraceae bacterium | reverse complement strand
GAAAAATATCGCGGATGCTCTGGGCCTTGATATCGGCCGGGTAAATGTAAAGGCAACGACCGAGGAAGGCCTTGGTTTTACCGGAGCGATGCAGGGCATTTCTTCACAGGCAGTATGCATTATAAACAGTGTATATGATCAGAATGATATGAGTTTCGGCTGCGGCGGATGTGCACGATGTCCGGGTATGAGCAGATGAAACTATAAATGAGGAAATATTATTCTGAGAGGAAATATATATGAAGATATTTAATACACTTACCAGAAAAAAAGAAGAATTCGTCCCCATTACACCCGGAAAGATCTCGATGTATGTATGCGGACCTACCGTTTATAACTACATTCATATCGGTAACGCACGTCCCATGATCGTGTTCGATACCTTCAGAAGATACATGGAGTACAGAGGATATACCGTTAATTACGTATCCAATTTTACAGATGTCGATGACAAGATCATTAAGAAGGCTAATGAAGAAGGATTATCATCAAAGGAAATATCCGATCGTTACATTGACGAATGCAAGAAGGATATGGCTGCTCTCAATGTAAGACCTGCTACCGTTCATCCTCAGGCTACCAAAGAGATCGGCGGAATGATCGATATGATTCAGACTCTTATCGATAAGGGTCACGCTTATGTTGCGGCTGACGGAACGGTATATTTCAGAACCAGATCATTTGATCAGTACGGAAAGCTTTCACATAAAAATCTTGATGACTTAAGAACCGGTGAAAGAGAGCTTAAGGTATCAGGAGAGGATCAGAAGGAAGATCCCCTTGATTTTGTTCTCTGGAAGCCCAAGAAGGAAGGCGAGCCTTCATGGCCTTCACCCTGGTGCGACGGACGTCCCGGCTGGCATATCGAGTGCTCTGTCATGAGTAAGAAGTATCTTGCCGAGACTATCGATATTCACGCAGGCGGTGAGGATCTTATTTTCCCTCATCACGAAAATGAAATTGCACAGTCCGAATGCACTTCCGGCAAAGAATTCGCTCACTACTGGATGCACAACGGATTCCTAAATATCGATAACCGTAAGATGAGTAAGTCTCTCGGCAACTTCTTCACCGTAAGAGAGATAACAGAGAAGTACGATCCTCAGGTGCTCAGATTCTTCATGCAGACCGCTCAGTACAGGGGACCTCTTAACTTCTCCGCAGAACTTATGGAGCAGGCAAAGACCAGCCTTGATAGGATCAGAACCTGCGGAAACATGCTTAAGGAAGCACTTGAGACCGCACCCGAAAGAGATCTTACTGCCGAAGAGCAGAATGCTGTAGACGGAATCAGAGAATTCGTTAAGATGTTCGAAGATGCAATGGATGATGATCTTAACACCGCAGATGCTATTACCGCTATCTTCGAACTTGTAAGAAGTGCGAATGTTAACGTTAAGACCGCATCGGGTGAGAAGGCTCCCAAGAAAGTTGTAGAAAGCTTCTACAATACTCTTGAACTTCTTGCAGGAATCCTCGGACTTTTCATTACCACTGAAGAAAACGCCGAGGCAGATCCCGAAGCTGAAGAGATCGAAGGCCTTATCGCTCAGAGAAAAGAAGCCAAGAAGAATAAGGACTTCGCACTTGCAGATAAGATTCGTGACGATCTTCTCGCACGCGGAATAGTTCTTGAAGATACCAGAGAGGGTACCAAGTGGAAGAGAAATTAACACTTTCTCCGCTGTCATTTGCTTTTGTCGGGGATGCATACATGAGCCTTGTAATAAGACGTATGCTCCTCGAAAAAGGTGACATGCCTGTAAACAAATTTCATAAAGCATCGGTTAAATATGTCAGTGCCGATGCGCAGGCTGCGGTTCACGACGCACTTCTTGAGAAAGATTTCTTAACGGAAGAAGAGAAGGAAGTAATGCACCGCGGCAAGAACCATGCACATCCCACCGGAAGAGGCGCGAATTATGCATCTTATAAAAGAGCTACGGGACTTGAATCCCTGCTCGGTTTTCTGTATATGACCGGTAAGACGGGGCGTGCTGACGAGATAATTAGATTCGGAGTCGAATATGTCGAAGGATCAGAATAAAAAAGAAGATCTTGATTCATTCAAGAGAAATAAAAATGAAAATGCGATCGAAGGAAGAAATCCCGTTCTCGAGGCATTCAGAGCAGGTAAGCCTGTGGACAGGCTTTATGTTCTCGACGGATGCAGGGACGGTGCTGTTCTATCCATCAAGAGAGAAGCTGTTAAAGCCGGCACAGTGATCAAGTATGTTGATAAGGAACGCCTCGATCATATGTCCGAGACAGGACATCACCAGGGCGTTATTGCAATCACCGCGGCCTATGAATACAGCACCGTTGAGGATATCTTTGCAAGAGCTGAGGAAAAGGGAGAGGATCCTTTTATAATCATTCTGGATGGAATTGAAGATCCTCACAATCTCGGTGCGATGATCAGAACCGCAGATCAGGCAGGTGCTCACGGAATCATTATTCCTAAGGACAGAGCTGTTGGTCTTACCGCATCCGTTGCAAGAGCAAGCGCAGGAGCCATTAATTTCCTTCCCGTTGCCAAGGTTACCAATATCGGCAGAACCATCGATGAACTAAAGGAAAAAGGCCTTTGGTTTGTCTGTGCGGCAATGGACGGAACTCTTATGTATGATCTGAACCTGACCGGTCCCATCGGACTTGTCATAGGTAATGAAGGAAGCGGAGTATCAAGACTTGTCAGAGAAAAATGCGATATGATCGCTTCCATTCCGATGAAAGGTGAGATAGATTCCCTCAATGCATCTGTTGCATGCGGAATCTTGAGTTATGAGATTGTTCGTAGACGCTTGAAAGGCTGATCTTGAATAACAATACGGATAACAAAATAAAGTCTAAGACTTTTGATTACAGAAATATGTCCGATGAAGATCTGATCGAAAGGATGCATAAGGAAACATCCGAGTATCCTGCAATCATGAACCATCTGATATCAAGGCATACGGGACTTGTCAGGTATATCGTCAAAACCATCGGCATCCTGTCATCCGATACCGACGATCTGATACAGGAAGGCATGATAGGGCTTTTTGACGCGATTTCAAAGTATGACCCGGCAAGGGGCGCATCTTTTAAAACATATGCTTCACTGGAAATCACGGGCAATGTTTATAATGCCGTATCATCCGGAAACAGCAGGAAAAACCTGATGCTTAAAGATTACGTAAGGATCGATACCGCAAGTTACGATCCCGAAAGTGAAGGATTTTCATACAATCCTCCATCCGATGAAATGACTCCTGAGGAGAATGCAATCTTCGAGGAATTAAGAGATCATCTGATGGATACGATAAACACCAAATTATCCGATACCGAAAGACATGCCCTGACTCTCAGGATGAGCGGGGTTCCTGTCAAAGAGATAGCACAGCTCATGAACATATCGGAAAAGTCTGCGGAAAATTCTCTTCTCCGCGCCAGGAATAAACTCAGGGATTCAATCTGATATGAGAAAGGGTCACCTCAAACGAGGTGACCCTTTTATTATTACATCTCAGGTAAAGGTGTCTGAATAAGATTGAGGTTATATTCCTTCACCATCTTCATGGCTTTTTCTTCAACATCCGGAACATCGATCATTCTGACATGATGCGCATCAAGTCCGAGCACGACATCGTTACCCATTTCTCCGACAAGTTTCCAGAAAGAATCTCTCGGATAGAATCTTTTTTCGCCGAGTCCGAGAAGATTCAGCTCGAGGGGGATCTTGTGATCGTTTGTATATGCACAGATCTTTTCCATTTCTTTGAGATAGATCGTTTCATCCCCGACATAGTTCATGAGATCGGGATGAGCAAGATAAATGAACTTCTCAGTTGAAAGTCCTTCTATGACCTGCTCCACATATCTCTTAAGTCTTGATACATCTTCTGTAGGTTCTCCGGGCCATACACCGTCATATTCGTTGTTTAAGCTGTGCTGGCCGAGGATCATGTATTCAAGGGGGTAATCTTCAAAGAATTTCATCAGACTCGGGAAAAGAGCCGGATAATACTCTACTTCAAGACCGAGATAGATGTTGATCTTTCCTTTGTATTCTTTTCTCAGACCGAGAATGGTATCGGTATAATCCTGCATCTCTTCAAGCTTCATTCGGATGCCTGATTTATAGTCTTCCGGAAACGTCATGGGAGAATGATCCGAAAAACCGAAATCGGTCATACCTATCCTGACTGCTTCCTCCACGAATTCTCTTTCTGTGCCTGATGCATGGCCGCATCTGGTGGTATGGGCATGTAAATTGATCTTCATTTTTATTCCTTACTACTCAAAATAACATAAGACACAAGACGTACTCTAACAG
>JAGPFR010000078.1 GCA_018056425.1 Lachnospiraceae bacterium | reverse complement strand
ATGCCATCCGGTGTATCAAGCCATAGTCCTTGTCGAAACAATTCAACTGCTTTTCTTTTAAGGTCATAACTGTAACGCATAAAAATACCCTCCTCACTGGTTTGTCCAGTAAAGAGGGTACATATCAAATCTACGGGGTGTTTTATATTACAGTATATACCCAGTCGGACCTTCTGCCTTCCTTGCCCTCCACAAACCACTTGTGGTCTCGTTCCGAATAGAACACGAAAGCGCTCTTTCCGCATATCCTGCATGTATATCTGAGCCCTACGCCGCCTCCGCCAGTGGATACCGCACGGCATACGCTCACAACCTTGTCCACGGTGTATCTGGTTCCGTCAGTCCAGGATACCTGCAAGGGTTCTATTTTTCCGTCTTTATCGAATTTTGCCGTAACTTCCACAAATACTTTACTCATAGCTCTCTCCGAACGTATGTTTGTATATGGATTTTATAATCCGTCAGGAGATTACGCAACCGAACACTTTATTAATTTTCGCAAATACCCGTTTCATGCGGTATAATTAATTGCATAAATACTCGGGGGAGAATTTGTTTTTTATGGTATTAAAGATCGTCAGTGAAAGTTTTTCCAGAATGTATGATGCGCTGCCGGCATTGCCCGCATGGCGCATAATCTTTCTGTATATCCTTGCTGCCGGCGCCCTTTTTTTCGTGTTGCTGACAGTTTTTTTGCGGTTAAAAAGAAAACCCGCTTCCTGCCGGGCATAATAAGTATTTTTTCCGCATCTCTGATAATTCTTATCTGTATCTTTTACCCCTATGTCAATCCGCTTTATGCCCATCCGGGCGGAAATCCTTCGGATGAAGCCGGAGCATTTCTTAATGCGCTCTCCGACGGAAGAATCTCGGATGCGTATGATGTTTTATACGGAAGAGGGCAGACGGACAGCATCGATCCGCTTTATATGCCGGGGCTTATTGCTGATCCCACGGCGGCAATGTATCTTGACTATTTAAAAGGCGGCTACAGCTTCGAATATATGGGCGATATGACCGTTAACGATCTTACCGCATCCGTTCCCGTAAGGATCTATTATGCCGATCTTTCCATGGCATCTGCGCGCGTGAATGAAAGGCTTAATGCCGAACTTGATGAGATCGTGCAGAGTCATTCGATAAGGGAAGTATATACGGAAGATGATTCATATCAGGAATGGGTGGTGGAAGAAGCGTATCAAAATGCATCGAAAGCAGTTCTTTCATCTGAGTCGGATAAAGCCTGCGCGGATATTCTGATCACTCTTGAATTTAAAAACGGTAAATGGAATATCATTCCCACCGACGAACTTCTGAACGTGCTTGGCGGAGGCGTTCTCGCTCCTGCATCTGCGGAGATTTTGTCCGATAAGCTCGCACTCTATGCCAACAATACCAAAGCAACCATTCTCGCGGATCTCGTATATATCCCCAAGCTTTATTCGATACCCGAGGATGCTCTGTGCGGATATATCCCTGCGGATGATAAGTTCCATGAACTTACGGATCCTTATCTGATAGGAGATGCCATAGCAGAGAGCGAGCGTTTAATAGGCGGTGAAAGTCTTGTTTTTGATCCCGGTGTTACATTCGCGCCCGGTCAGAAAATCTACTATTATGCGGATGAATCCATGTTTGCAATCGTATGGAAAGAATTCTGCAATGAATGTTACTGTAATTTTGCAGAAGTATTTATCGCAGATCCTAGCCAGCTCAGACGTAAGATAGCCGGAGATACTTACGGATACGGCGTACAGATGTATGCATCCCAGCTTGCATCGCAGGCAAACGCCGTTGTTGCGATGAACGGTGATTTCTATAAATTCAGATCGATAGGACTTACGGTTTATGACCGTACTGTCTGGAGATGTGAAGGAACTGCTCTTGATACATGTTTCTTCGATACTCAGGGAAACATGATCTTTTCCTATGCGGGTGAACTTACATCCAAAGAGCAGGCACAGCAGTTTGTGGATGATAACGATATTCTTTTCTCCGTTTCATTCGGTCCCGTACTTATAGATAACGGTGTTCCCAAGGAGAACCTGAATTACCGTATCGGTGAGACGATGCAGAGATATTCACGATCTGCAATCGGTCAGATAGGAGAGGGACATTACCTTTTGATGACGATAGGACACGTGTACCCTTATAAGGAATGCTGTACGCTCAAGGGTGCTCAGGACATCATGCTCTTAAAGGGATGTATCAATGCCTATACACTCGACGGAGGACAGACCGCAGAGATCATCTGGAGGGATAAGCCCTACAGCTATGTCGACTGGGGCGTTGAAAGAACCGTCAGCGATATTATTTATTTTGCGACAGCGGTACCGGAGGATGAACAATGAATACTCAGACTCTGACCGCGGTATATGCCGGAAATACACAGATAGGATACGGGATCATCATAACCGTCGCTGCGTTCATCGCATCGATGATGCTGACGCGTGCTTTGTGTCCCGTAAAAGAAGACAGCGAAGTCTTGCGCTTCAGGATCAGGTTTTCTCTTTTTGCATATATCATAATGTCGGCGCTTTTTGCCACATATCTCGGAAGATTCATTCACTGGTATTCGCATTATGAAAGCTACGGATCGCTTTCTGCGGCATTTAGGACATTCGAAGGAAATTATCACGAAGCAGGTCTTGTTACCGGTGCATTCATTGCATCATTTATTTCTTCGCGCATTGCGGGAAGTAAATACAAAGGTAAGATCCTGTCGGCTGCGGCTGCAGGGATAATACTTTTTATGACGCTTATTTCGCTTACTTCCATGTTCAATGAATGCGACAGGGGGAAGGCTGTTATAGAAGATCCTGCATATATGTGTCTTCCTTTCAGCTATCCGACGCTGACTTCGGCAGGAGTCTCCGAATACAGGACTGCCGTATTTTTCTGGAAGTTCATGATCCTTGCCCTGATCACTGTTATCGCGATTGCGGTGTGCATCAAAGAACAGTCCGCACTCAGGACATATGTGATGTATTTTTGCGCCATGGCGCTTTTGGACAGTGCAAGGTATGATGCATCTTTCCTCAGATCAAACGGTTTTGTCAGCCTCATGCAGATCGTGGCAGGGGTATTTTTGCTTATCACGACGATCTGCCTCACAGGTAAACTTATCGCAAACCGCAGATTTAAGGCAGGGCATTTATTGTACATACTCGCCTTTTTGCTCGGTCTTTCTCTTACCGGCTATATGGAATACTATGTCCAGAGACACGGTAATCTCTACATCTCATGCTACGCCGAAATGGCGGTGGCATGCCTTGTCATGGCCGTATCGGTCATTGGATTACACAGGGGAATAATTAAAAACAGATAAAAAGAAAATGAAAACCGTTGTCATGTGAAATGGCGGAAATACTCGGTCTTGAATAGGTTGGTATAGCAGCAGGTCAAGCAATCAAAAAGGGAAGCCTGAGCTTCCCTTATGATAACAGCTTTATTGAGTCGATTTGACGATTCTCTTTGTCCTTCAGCTCTTTGAGCCTGTGCGTGTAGATCTGTTTTGTGACCTTGCTGTCCCCATGCCCGAGCCTTGCCATGATTGCTTCATAAGATAAGCCGCTCATGACTAAGATAGAGCAGTGGGTATGCCGGAATATGTGCGGAGTGATCTTACGGCCCAGAACAGCTGTTGATATCAGTTCAAGATAATCATTATAGCTGCTGTAATCAAGCCTTTTACCGTTTGCATCCGGGAAGAAGAGGTTTCCTTCATACCCGATCACCTTCTTATATTCTCTTATCTGATCAATGCACTCCTTCAGCTCCGGCTGAACGTGTATCTCTCTCTTCGATTCGATGGACTTGGGAGAAGTTACGATCCTATTGGTCCTGTCATAAGTCTTGTTTACTCTTATAATCGAACCCCAGACATCACAATCTTCTATGGCCTGTACCTCACCGATTCTCATTCCGGTCAAGACCATGAATTTACTGAGGAGCTTGTATCTCGGATCAGCCATTGCAGTGAGAAGCTTCTTAAGCTCGTAAGTCTCCAAGTATTTATCCTGGATGCGCTCCTTCTTCGGAGTGTCACGGAAAGTTGACATTTTATCCGCAACATCCAAGGACTTAACGAAGTCATTCCGGTAAGCCCATCTCCAGAAGGCCTTGATTGAGTATTGATAATCGTTGAGGGTGTGATTGTTCTTGCCCGATTCTATGAACTTCGTTCTGATATATCCTGCGGTGAGCTTATTCATGTAAGCATCACCGAGGATCTTCTTTATTTGTTTGAAGTGGGAGTTCTCATGCGAATATGTCGAGGGCTTCCATTCCTTCTGCATCTCTGAAAGATAAACATCTATAGTCTGGAAGAATCGAAACTCTGATTCGGACAATCTCTTTATCTTATCC